>NZ_JBDOQR010000180.1:0-1548 GCF_039839315.1 Phaeobacter sp. CAU 1743
CAAGCGACAAGCTCACGCCGCTCTGAAGAGGTAAGAAAACCGGGACGGATCATGCCGTTACTTGAATCGCGACCTTCTTGCACGTCAACCCTTCAGATCTCGGGTCTTCAGTGACTCCGGGTATAACCGTAACAAGGCAGGAGATATCTATTGGGTCGACACCACCGTTGCACCAGTTCAAGGCCCAGACGGTAAAATTCTACGCTATGTGTCGACCCGGTATGACATAACCGACCGGAAACGGTCAGAACTTGAGCTTGAGCGCCTCGCCCTTACTGACGGCTTGACCGGACTAGCCAACCGCACCCGGTTCTTGTCCATGCTGAAGGAACTGCTCGCTACAGAGGACGGTTGCGGCCTGATTGCACTGATCGACCTTGATCACTTCAAGGTGCTCAATGACAGCAAAGGTCATTTCATCGGCGATCTGCTTCTAAAAGAGACAGCCTCGCGCATGAAAGAATTCGTCGGCAAGTATGGGACTGTCGCACGGCTAGGCGGTGACGAGTTCGGCGCAATCATACATTGCGATGCCGTAGCACGCGCGCCGAAAGCCTTTATTGATACCATGCATAAGAAGCTGAGCGAACCTACATCGCTTGAAGGGGCTCCATATGTCCCTTCGTTTTCACTAGGGGTAGCTCAGTACCCGCAGGACGGGGCGTCTGCGGAAATGCTTTTGACCAATGCCGACATCGCGCTTTACGACGTGAAGCGAAACGGACGCGGTGCGTGGCGGTTCTTCGACTCTTCGGCACAAAAGCGCATTGATCATAGAGAGCGCCTTGAGGCCATTGTGGTGGATGCATTGGCAAACGAGGGCTTCACTATTGCATTGCAGCCGATCTGTAGTGTCACGGAACAGGAACATGTGGGTTTTGAGGTGCTGGCCAGATTGTTCCATGATGGGATATTCGTGCCGCCGGATCAGTTCATTCCGGTCGCCGAGGAACAGGGTCACATCCCTGCAATCGGTAGGCTGGTTCTTGAGAAGTCATTTGCCTTCTTTGGTGAAATGAAAAATCATGGCCTGCACCCCGGAAGGCTGGCTGTCAACGTATCACCTGCGCAGTTCCGCGAACCGGGATTTGCTGAAGAAGTTCAGGACCTGTTGTTTCGGTATTGCATTGCTCCGACGGACCTTGTTCTGGAGATCACAGAGACTGCACTAATCGGACGCTCCAAAGAACTCGTGGAGAAAACTCTGTGCCGATTGCGCGCAATGGGCATCAGCATATCTCTGGATGATTTTGGAACGGGGTTTTCGTCTCTGTCTCATTTGCGCGACTTTTCCGTTGATGAAATTAAGGTCGACAAAAGCTTCGTTCAGGATTTGGAAGCTTCGGCCGGAGACCGCGCGCTTATCAAGGGCTTGGTAGAACTTGCGCATTGCCTGAATCTAAGCGTAGTGGCTGAAGGCGTGGGGAATGTCCCGAACGATGTTGAAAAGCGTTTCGGGCGACGCTGCGGATTTCATGGTTATGCGGCTTGATCCAACGGGTCAACCAGCGCATCATTTTGTGGGTCGCGGTGTTTTTCCAATGCGGC
>NZ_JBDOQR010000181.1:0-1481 GCF_039839315.1 Phaeobacter sp. CAU 1743
CTTCTCGCCGTGGCTCTGCTTGCTTCCGGGTTTCTGTCTCATCTTCACTCCTTGGTGGTTACGATGAGCCAGAAACCCTCTCTTATCAAATCACCCTAAACTGTCCCATTGGTGCTGACGTCAGACAAAGATGCAGCTTGCTCAGACCTGCGGCGTAACTGATCATATCGAAGGACAGAAACGGCAGCAGGCGACTGCCGAAGACCAAGAAGGTCAGAGTGTTCTGCGATCCGAACAGGCCTGTGTTAATCTTCTGACCGAGATGACGCTCAACGAAGGGACGACCGAGACCGCGGGCCAGACCAAAAGCGGCAAGCGCACCGAGTTCCGCGCCAAGAACGACAAAGAGTGTCCCGAACGTGTGCCCATAAGCCGCTCCGGCGGCGAGTGCGATCGGCGCCGAGGGCAGGGGGCTTGCGACGATAGCGATTGTCATAAGCGCCACGATAACAATTGGTCCGGCAAGACCTGCCGCCTCGATCCAGCGGTCAATTTCCGCGCGATCAGGCAGGCGAATGTCAACGCCAAGGACGTCCGGGAAGGCCAATGCGACGACTCCCATCAGGAACACCGCAATAAGAAGGATGCGCATCATCATGGATCAAAACACGGCATAGAGCAGAACGAAAAACGTCGCTGCCAAAAGGTCAAAGGCCACGCAGAATGGAATATACCAGTTCGGAATCCGGGCGAGACGATAAGAATTGTGGTGTGACATGTCCCAAAGGGCGTGCAGGGCCAAGCCCAAGGGAAGGAAAGCCCAATGCCATATCAGCCCCAAAAAGGCTGCCGAGCCGAACAAAAGGGCGACGGCGAGCTCTGCCCAGAACACGCGCGCTCTGCCGTCCGCGGCGCCAAAGCCGATATAGGCACCGCCAATCAAAGCAAGCGTGATCGAAGCAAGAGCTATCGAGCTCTTTTCATCCAAAAACAGGTGAGCCGGCATTGTGAGCAAGACAAACAACACACCAACCCATACGGGAGATTTCAAGATATCCCCGTGTCGATGGTGCGATACGTGATCGCCTGTCTTTTCGAAAATCTGTGCCATGGCTTTGTACCTAGGGATTCCAGCAACTGGAAGGTCAAGGGCTATTCATCCACGCGCGCAACGCAGCGCTCACTCAACCGTTCCACGGTGAGGTCAAAGGACCGATATCAGGACGTATTTGACGCTGACGCCAAGCTCATGTCCGACGCGCGTGGCGATTTTCAGTCATCTTTCGCCTTCTGCCAGACTTGCTGGCAGGCTGAGTAAAGAAACGTCGCTGACCAGGTCAGCAACATGAAGCCCAAAAGCGATTGCAGCATCAGCAACAGTCGAAAGGGCCCGACCACCTCTATGGACGAATAGCCAAGGGTCGAGAACGAGATGCCCGTAACATAGAGAACATCCTGAAACATCGGCGGGCTGTTGCTGAACGATTGCGGCAGAACGCTTGCCACCACCATCGTGTTGAACACGGCGAGCGTCACAAGTT
>NZ_JBDOQR010000182.1:0-1454 GCF_039839315.1 Phaeobacter sp. CAU 1743
TGTTCGCGATACAGCCGAACACCGCGCTCGCGAAACTCGGCTGTGTACTTCGGGGTGTGCTTCTTCTGGTCCATAGGGTTCATCCTTTGAGAGTTTTACTCTCCGGTAAACCCGGGGCGGTTCAATCTGCTGACGCAGACCTTCTCGCAGGACGGCCAACTCTCAGGAACACATCAAATCAATGGGGTCTGGCCGCCGCATACCGATGTACGCGGCGCCAGCGCGATTATCCCACCAAAATCGAACCGGAAGCTCCTACGCGACTACGATGAACACGCCTACAAGTGGCGGCACCTGATCGAGAATTTCTTTGCAAAGATCAAGGAATTCAGAGCGATAGCGACCCGCTACGAAAAAACAACGTCCAGCTACGCCGCCAACTGGCATCTCGCAGCTACCATCATCGCATCACGATGAATGTCCACGGGCCCTAGTGCCGCGTCCTAAAAATATGGATCAGCAGTTTGCCTCTCTCAACTGTTTTATTTCTGCGGCTTCAACAGGTTGAAACTGTAATTCATAAATAATCATGATCCTTACAAAACGCACAATATATTGGCATCTAAAGTCTTCATTCGGTGGAAGCCAATGAGAGGGGCCTCGCGAACCCTTGGAGCGATTTACGGAGGCATCAACAGCAAAAAGGTTGCGAGGATCGTTTGCAAACTCTGTTCGCTTTTCTGAAGTCCAAGCAGAAGCACCACGCTCATGCGCGTATGCTAAGGGCACAAGATGATCCACATCTAAGTCACGAGCTTCCATAAAAACCTCGTCTGTATATGGATCAATCCAACGCCCTCTGCGGACTGTACACCCTCGATCGTCCCAAAGCACTTCTATGGTCGATAATTCAGCAAGAAGTTCATGCCTAGTGTTCTGGCAGTCGGCATCCAAATCATCCCATCTACCATACAAGGCTCGGTCGTATTCTTGGTTTTGAGCTTCAACTTCGGTTGTTTTTTTAAGGTTGTGATAGCTACTCTTCGCTTCATACCCCGAGTAAGGGCGGCCAGACGACAAACAGCTCTCCATATCATCAAAAGCTGTGAAGTTCTTGGTTCGTTGATACCACGCAGAGTGCTCATCATGACAAATACCAGAGACACTCAGTTTTACTTCAGATGCATAAACTTCAAAGGTCAGTAGCAGAAAGCAAAACGCCCAGAAGCCTCTGATCATCTACAGGCTCCCGATACTGGTCCCGACAGGGCTGCTGCGGTTTGCGGGCCGTATTTCCCATCTGGAGTTAAACCATAAGCCTGCTGAAAACGAACCAATGCTTGAGTGGTAGCGGGGCCATAAACGCCATCTGCAAAGTTTTGGGGGAGACTAGGGTCTGTGGACATTCAGGATTCCCAAGCTGGCTGAAATCTGATTCAAGCTTCCAAAATGGAGGTTTGAATGAACGAAGAGCGGTTTGTGTTGACAGATGAGGTCTGGGTCCGCCTTGCGCC
>NZ_JBDOQR010000183.1:0-1445 GCF_039839315.1 Phaeobacter sp. CAU 1743
TGTTCGCGATACAGCCGAACACCGCGCTCGCGAAACTCGGCTGTGTACTTCGGGGTGTGCTTCTTCTGGTCCATAGGGTTCATCCTTTGAGAGTTTTACTCTCCGGTAAACCCGGGGCGGTTCAATCGCGGGCGCGGGCGCTGCGTTCCTAATCCGAACGCATGTCCATGCGCCGCGCCTCGGCGGCGTCGATCTGAACTGAAACAGTGCAATCGGGCCTAAGCTGCCGATCGACCTCGTTTGGTGCAGCGTATGCTTCATGATCTTGCCAAGAAAGTGCTCTGAACGGTTGCCGTGACTTCTCGAAAGATGGAAATGGCCCACGTTGTTGTTCTCTCCTCTCGTAAACAGAGAAGAGGTGGAGAGGACCAGAACTTGCTCGGCAAGTGGGCTCGCAGGTCAGGGCCAAGGAAAAGTGTCGGATTGCGCCCTAGCAGCTACGCAGTCATAGTGCCACTGAGGGCAGGCGGGAGCAAATAGCATGGACGTTCGAATTCAAACCGGCTGGGACAACGACCCCGCAGGGCGCATTCGAAACTTATCGCTTGCTCCGAATGCCAAGAACTCACTTTTCCCACTTTTTGAAGCTGTGATGAACTCCATTCACGCCGTCGAAGACAGATTTGGCAAGGATAATCTCAGCAAGGGCGAAGTCACAATCGAACTGCACCGCACTGAATCTGGGGAGATGGAAGGCTTTACTATTTCTGACAATGGAATTGGCTTTAACGAAAGCAATCTCGAGTCTTTTCGCCGAATGGACTCACGTGCCAAAGAAAAGATTGGCGGAAAAGGCGTAGGGCGCCTTGTTTGGCTCAAGGTGCTGGACGAGGTGCGTATTCAAAGTGTTTACGATGACGGGTCCATCGGTCGTTCTATTTCTTTTGATTTCAAGGTTTCCAACCCAACGGACAATCTGACCCTTGCGCCAGCGGATCAAAGCACTCCAGGCTCAATTATTCAGTTGACTCCCTACAAACGTGACTACGCTCTGCACATACCGAAGAAGGCAAGCACGATCACAAATCGGCTTTTGGCTCATTTCATAAGTTACTTCATCAATATCAGTCATCCAAAAATTACGGTCTGTGATGTTGATGCCGAGATAGACCTGTTCGAGGCATTCTCAGAATCAGTTGAGCGCGATGCAGATTATCGGTTCACTTTATCCGCTTCTGGCGGGTCCGAAGATTTTGTCTGCCACTGTTTTCTGCTTCCCAAAGCAATCTCTGACGACGAAAGAAGCACGAACGCACTTTACCTTGGAGCAAACGGACGTGCTGTAAAACGGTTCGACATGGACGGGGTGATTGGCCTTAACCCACATTCCCCAAGTAGATCGCTGATTTCGCTGTCTTGACCGTTGTATTTCACATATAAATCATAGTGTTGGCGGCTGATAGGGGCGTGTTTCATGGGTCACCCAGAGGGTGTAGGCTTGCAGC
>NZ_JBDOQR010000184.1:0-1436 GCF_039839315.1 Phaeobacter sp. CAU 1743
CAAGCGACAAGCTCACGCCGCTCTGAAGAGGTAAGAAAACCGGGACGGATCATGCCGTTACTTGAATCGCGACCTTCTTGCACGTCAACCCTTCAGATCTCGGGTCTTCAGTGACTCCGGGTATAACGACATCGTTGTGCATCAATCCGTCGATGACATAGGCACTTTCGCGATCAGCTGCGCTTATCATCAGCGAATGCCAGAGGAAGTTGCGCTCATCAACAAAGGTATAGGCGCTGACACCCTGGCCTTGCCCAAAATACTTGAACGACCGGCTGGCGTAGAGGCTGTCGCCGCGCACCTCAAATTTTTGGCCATCGCTGGCGGTATGAAGTTGACCTTGTCTTTGGCGATAGAGGTTGGGCAGCTCCATCGCATCCATGGCTTTGACCACGGCGGTGTTGGCGGTGCGGATGTTATCGAGCGAGAAGCGCCAGTTGACGGTGTGATCCAGCTCGCTTTCCGTGATGCTTGAAGAGATCCGCGCCATCTTGCGCACTCCTATTGCGCAGCCCAACCCCATGATTCCAGCGAGCAAGACCGGGTGGGGTGTTGTTTGCCGAACATGGGTTTGCTGCCAATGCTCAAAGGCTGTCAGCATGCCACTATGATTGCCCACGGTTTCCAAAACCTGCGCGAGCGGCACATCGTGTCGCTGAGGGAACAGGTCGCCGAGCGGGTCGGCCTCGTTGGCAATGGCCGCAGGAGTGGCGATGTGAAACGTCCAACCTTTGCGGAGCTTCAGGTGCGGATTGGTCGCCGCGTGGTCATCAGTCACCTGATACTGGGCGGTCAGCGCGGAATTCAGTTTGGCCAGTACGGGCTCAGGATCAGCAAATTCTTCCAGACCCGCACGCTCCAAGAGCTGAGCTTTGTCCCGGTTCCAACGTTCCTTCTCGATCAGATAGGCATCCATGGGCCGGTATTTGTACGACTGCACAACATTCAGATCGCCGGATTTGATGGCGGTTGTGACGTGCTGGAATAGGAACACCTTGTAGAGCGAGACCCTAAACGAGCCGTCCGTCCGGATAAGAACTGCTTTTTGTTCATCCTCAAGAAAGCCCATTGGCGCATGCGTGGCGGACAAATCGCCTTCAGCCTTGAAGTGATCGATTGCGGCCAGAAGTGCTGAGGCCCGTTCGGTGGGCATAAAACTCAGCGCCCGCAAGACGGGGCTGAGACGGTTTTGCAGCTTCACAGAGCGGCCTTCCAGAATGTCGTACCAACTGGCGTTCTTGGCGGTATTTTCGAGGTCGTCTTTGAGCTGGTCAAAGTCTGTGGTTTTGCCCTGATCCAGAAGTGCCGTGATTGTGTCCCGGGAACTGGTGTAACTTTGTTCTTCGGCCTTAGCTCGGCCGCAATTACAGGGCGGCGATTTCCGCCGGGTCCATGGGAGCAGTGTCGCAAATCGCGGCGACGGTTTCCAGTGTCAT
>NZ_JBDOQR010000185.1:0-1411 GCF_039839315.1 Phaeobacter sp. CAU 1743
CCGCCTGCGATGTCGTAGTCTTCTTCATGGTGTTGCTTTCCTTTCGGTTTGATCACCCCGAGCCTACGGCTCAGGGAAAGCAACGCCACCCTTCAGGCAAACTTCAACATCAACCGGGACATCCCCTAGCTCGAAGCCTTTCCACGATTGGCTTGATCGAAGAATGAATGGGAACCTTCCGTATCCCTGCCGAAGTTTTTGCGTCTTCTATGCTGAACGAACACTTGTCGATGCTGGTGAGCTTCATGCTGCATAGCTCTTCAATCCTGGCCCCAGTGTAAGCGCCAAGATAGATTAGATCTTTCAGCTGGCTGTCATCGTCAGCCTCTCGGATCAAGGTCTGGAAATCTACTTTGGTGAAATGCTGGCGCTTGGAGTTGGCAGGTTGGCTTGCCTTGCTGTTCTTGCGAGGTACGACGTTTTCGAAGGGCGATGCCAACGCAAGCCTGTGTTGCCGCTGAAGGTAGGCCCAGTAACCTCGGCAATTTGAAATCACCCTTTTACACGTAGTCAGCTGTAGTTGATCTTTGCCGATTAGCTCGGTCTCTACCCACTCAGCGATTTCTCTGTTTGTTGCATCGTGAGCATATTTGAAACGCTTTGCAAACTTGCCTAGGTCACGGCGTTTCATGTCCACAGTTTTTGGTTGATCTGTAAGGCGGTCGGCAAACTCAGAAACATGCTCAGATAGGACCAGCCAGTCGCCGTGCGTCACCAGATAAGCCTCAGCGAGTTCATTGGTTTCAGTTGCCCACTCTGCATTCGCCATTTCGATCTCATGTTCGGGAACGCCTTGACGCTCCAGCATCAGTTTCTGTTGTCGCATTGCCAGAATTGTATCGGTCGGAGGTGCACCATTGCGCACACTCTCAAGCAGTTCTTTCCATTCGTGAATGACTGGGAGGCACAGCCGCTCAGCTTCGGTCAAGCTCTCTGTCTTCAAAGATTGCATGAAACGGCGCTTTTTGAGGCGTGGTCGCAAGTCTTTTGGTATTTCGAGTACCGCATACCACTTGCGCCTGCGTTTCTGTAGGAACCTTGGCATTTCTAGCTCCAGTCAAATGAAAACCACACACGTTTACCACACACGTTTTTCAGTTGGTAGGCTTAAAACTAAGGGAGTAGGCCCGGAAGGGTCTCGAGGGTTCGAATCCCTTCGTCTCCGCCACTTACCCTCGCGAAAGCGTTCTTCCGATCTGGCAGCGGCAGGATTTTTCCGTTGTTTTCGAGGGTTATGCGGAAGGGGCTGAGCACTGGCCATTGCGCGAGGTGGCCCGGAAGTATTCTCTAAGAGTCTGATTCAAAACTTTTCGAGTGAATTCATTGTCTTGCGAGCATCCGCGTGACGCGGCGGATGTGTGCGATTGTGACCCAAGCTGCCGCGCTGGCGATGGATTTTTCCCAATCCTTC
>NZ_JBDOQR010000186.1:0-1388 GCF_039839315.1 Phaeobacter sp. CAU 1743
CCAAACTTTAGCCGAAGAACAACCGTGGCCGCCAAGCGGCCCGCGCGGGCCTCGCTTCGCTACGAAAAGGCTCCGCTCAGCCCGCGCTAACGGCGGAAATTACACCAATCGTTGGGACACTGCTCCATAAGCAGGACGCCGCGGATTTTAGGGAGCTCTATGAAGCGGAAAACCGCAAATCTCGTAGCTCCGTCAATCTGTGCTGCCTGATAGTAAGATGGATGAATGCTGGACAGACCTGAGTAGGCCAAGATGATGACCAAGCCCAACCAATGCCATGTGTCGACAACGACAAGCAGCAAGTATGTGTGGACGGCATTGAACTTATAGTCGAAGTCCCAGCCAATCTCCCCAAAAAATGCTGACAGAATACCGAAATCTGGGTGAAGCATGTTCAACCAGATGATCGGGATCATATTCCACGGGATGACAAGTGGGATCGCCACCAACATCAGAGCCAGGCCGCTAAGAATTTTGTTCTTTGGCAAGAGCAGGGCTATTCCGATCCCTAGCGGAAACTGCACAAAGATCACCAGCGATGAGAAAAAAACACTACGCAGCAAGGACCAGAAAAGGTCTGGGGTGGTCACCAGTTCGCCATACCACTCTGACCCTACCCAAAACCGGTCTTGGAGAGTGAAAATATCAAAAAAAGAGTAGTTTAGGACAGCCACCAATGGAACCAGGCCAAAAATCGCGAGAAGCGACATTGCTGGCAAAATCATGAGCCAGGCGGCGTTGTTTTGCTCTTTGATAGCCTTCCTCCCCTCTCGGTTTTGAGCGGTTGGATCAAACGTTATCGGACCGCTTCATCAAATTCTCGATGCATGCTCTCAAGAAGAACCACTTCCTCGCGTGAACCGAGGATTACGGGCACTCTTTGATGTGGCGCCGTTGGTGCAACTTCAAGGATGCGTTCCCGGCCCGTAGATGCTGAGCCACCGGCTTCTTCCATGAGCATTGCCATTGGGTTTGCTTCATAAAATAACCGGAGCTTTCCGCCATCTGATCGATTTGCTTCATCAATGGGATATAAAAAGACACCACCCCGAAGCAGGATGCGGTGAACTTCTGCCACCATGGATGCGACCCAACGCATATTGAAATTCTTCTGTCTCGGGCCCTGTTGTCCAGCCACGCAGTCATCCACGTACTGCCGAACTGGGGGTTCCCACCACCTATACCGTGAAGCATTGATCGCAAATTCTGCCGTGCTGCTTGGTGTTGTGATATCGCTGTGGGTGTGACGGAATTCACCGATGTGAACCGCCCCGGGTTTGCCGGAGAGTTTTTTGTTCAAAACTTAGGCGACGTGATCAAGAGCGTTTATGCTTGCGTAGAAAGTTTCCTCCACTTCTTGCGGCGGCCGATAGCCGATGGCGCCATGT
>NZ_JBDOQR010000187.1:0-1365 GCF_039839315.1 Phaeobacter sp. CAU 1743
AAGGATTGGGAAAAATCCATCGCCAGCGCGGCAGCTTGGGTCACAATCGCACACATCCGCCGCGTCACGCGGATGCTCGCAAGACAATGAATTCACTCGAAAAGTTTTGAATCAGACTCTGAGGTCGTGGCGGGTCTGAATGCGCTGGGCGTCTCGCCTCGGGACATGATCGACATCCTAAAAAGCCTGAAAGCAGCGGGAGCTTTGCACGCGGAGTTCGTTGTGCGCTAAAGCCAGCCAAAGCACATTTCAAAAGCCCGGATCGTTTGCGCGGTCCGGGCTTTTCTTTGGCCATGTCTGCAAAGCGCGTTTTTCGGCTTTGAGCCCCACTTGCCATCGCCGCTCCGGGTTTGAATGAGCGAGAACTGCAACAGCGAGTGAATGACCTGTAAGCCCTTCCGCACATGTCGGTGGCACGGCAAACCGAGAAACTGGGTTCCACAATTAATTTGATCGCGATCAAGTCGGATGTTGCGACCAATCGTTAATCTTTCGCGCAGACAGATTTTCTAGCCTAACCATTTTGATATGAAGGAGAGCAGATTTGGCTACCCCTGAAGAGAAGGGCTGGGACGCCATTATCATCGGCTCTGGCATAGGTGGGATGGCCGCGGCCGCCGCGCTTTCGAAGCTTGGGCACAAGGTCCTTCTTCTGGAGCAGTACCAGACGCTTGGAGGTCTGACCCACAGCTTCTCCATGGAAGGGTTCACTTGGGATGCGGGCATCCACTACCTCAATTGCGTCGCTCCGGAAGATCGCGAGAGCCACATGCTGGACTGGCTGTCGGACACGCCGATTGAGTTCACCTCCATGGGTTCGATTTATGACAACCTGCATATCGGAGATGCGGCGCCGCTGTCCCTGTCGCGACCTTACGAGGCTCAGGAGCGTGATCTTAAGGACCGATTTCCGGGCGAGGCCAGGGCCATCGAAGCGTGGATCGCTGCTCTCAAGGAAGGCAGGCAGGCGTCCTTTACGGCGACTTCTACCCGTGCAATGCCTGAGATCATCGGGTCGGCTATGAAATGGTGGCATAGCCACGCCATCGACCTTTGGTGCAAGCGGACGACGCAAGAGGTTATCGACGAGATCACAGACAACCCCGATCTGGCCGCCGCCTTCGCTGCGCAGTGGTTCGACCATGGCGGCAGACCCAGCAAAGCGAGCTTTGCGATGCATGCCCTGATTACAGGCTCTTACCTTGAGAGCGGCGCCTGGTATCCGTCGGGCGGCGGCGCGGGGGATGTCCCGGTTGATGTTGAAGTTTGCCTGAAGGGTGGCGTTGCTTTCCCTGAGCCGTAGGCTCGGGGTGATCAAACCGAAAGGAAAGCAACACCATGAAGAAGACTACGACATCGCAGGCG
>NZ_JBDOQR010000188.1:0-1338 GCF_039839315.1 Phaeobacter sp. CAU 1743
GGATGAGAGCATGATAACCATCGGTTCGGCCTACCGTCTCCAGCGCCTGTACAGGCTACATCTTTGACCATCCCGTGTCAGCGGGGTAGTCTCATAGTGTCAGGAAACATGAAAACGCTCATGAGAGCGGGGTAGTCTCATAGTGTCAGGAAACATGAAAACGCTCATGAGAACGTAGGATTTTGCACTGAGCCGGAGCAGACCCCAGGCAGCAGGAAAGCCGGTGTCCACCTCGCGGCGTGCGTATCTGACCGACCTGCAGGACACGATCTTCATGGCGATCCCGGAAGAGAACCTCGCGCTGATGCCGCTAAGCCAACAGGTCCTGAACGACCCTTCATTTTACGCGGACGCCATGCACTATGCCGCCGCGATCAGCGAGGATGAGCTCTTCATGGCGCTGTCCTCTTCGCTGAAGGACATGACGGTGCAAGACGCCCGGGCGTTCGTCTCGAAGCTCTGGCACAGCACGATCGATGACAATGCCCGCAAATATGCCGAAGCGTTGAAGCGCCCCGAGCGTGAAATCATGCCGCTGCGGCCTGGGAACACCGTGTAAGATCGGAGCCATTCTCTTGGCTTGAGCCCTACCGAGGTTGGCCGCCGCGAATCCCCTTTCCCGGAGGTGGCACCCTGTGCAGCGCGCGAAAGCCGTTGAAGGCGCTGTGGGGACGACTACTGTCGCCAACATGATGAACTGGGATCACATGCGCGTCTTCTTCCGGCGCACCGCGGCGCTTGCCGCTTTTGTCGCGCTGCTCTGGGCGATCCAAGTCGTCAATTGGATCACCGGCTACGGCCTGAACCCGGCCTTCGGCCTGATCCCCAGGCACGGCAGCGGGTTGGATGGTGTCATCGCTATGCCCCTCCTGCATGGGAGTTTCTCGCACCTGATGGCCAATACGCCGCCGCTCCTGGTGATGGGTGGGCTGCTGGTGGCAACGACCACGCGAGGCTTGCTGTCGGTGAACGCCGTGGTGATCGGCCTAGGGGGCGGTCTCGTGTGGTTGTTCGGCGGCTCGGCGATCCATATCGGTGCGTCGGGGCTGATCTTCGGCTGGTTTGGCTTCCTCATCGCGCGCGGTCTTGTGGATCGCTCTCCGATCACGCTGGGCGCGGCGCTGGTGGTCGGTGTCCTCTATGGCTCTATTCTCTGGGGCGTTCTTCCGGGCCAACCCGGCGTGTCGTGGGAGGCGCATCTCTTCGGCGCTATGAACCGCCCCGGGTTTGCCGGAGAGTTTTTTGTTCAAAACTTAGGCGACGTGATCAAGAGCGTTTATGCTTGCGTAGAAAGTTTCCTCCACTTCTTGCGGCGGCCGATAGCCGATGGCGCCATGT
>NZ_JBDOQR010000189.1:0-1322 GCF_039839315.1 Phaeobacter sp. CAU 1743
GACGGCTGGGAAACCCTCTCTCAGCCCCTCGAACCCATGCCCCTTGACCTCGCAGCCTAAAACACCGACCCTTCACATGCCCGGAGCGCGCCGCCAGGGAATTTCCACAGCATTCGCGACACGACCATTCGCTCAGGCACGCATCTTGTTCCAAGAGCAACGCGCCGAAGACTACATTCCAGACGTCCTCCGTCTTCTGACTGAGGACGGTGAGCTGGACGAAGTGCTTAAGCTTGGGGCCGGTTTCTTCGGGAAATCCGCACCAGCGAAGTGTACGAGCGAGCTCGAAGCCGACTTGGCGTTGAGGCACCGCAAGGCACGAACGGCCAGCGATTTCACGGCTTCCATTGTGGAGGACTACCTCTTGCCGGGCTCCGACGGAAGAATTGGCGCGCGCGCGCTTCAGAAGCGCAAAGATCAGGTCTATCGGTTGCTTCACTCCGACGATGCTCAAGCGCGCGCACTATGGGATCAATGGACTGAAAAGAGTGCCCCAAGTCGGTTCCTCTTGCAGAACTTTCCTTCAGTTTAGCACGGGGCCATGTTTGCAGAAAAAGTCGGCAACAAGAACACAGACCATTCGAGCGAAGGGCTCAAGGCGTGAGCTAAACGCGTTCTACCATAGGTTTACAAGTCCAACCCTCCGCCTCGAGTGGTAGAGGCGCGCTGATAAGGGATGATGCCAAATGAATTCCATCTTACCTAAAGGCAAGCAAATCCGCATCCGTTCCTTCTACGGCTTCGGACCTGAGGAGGATGGCTACGTTGGCTGGACACAGGAAAGCTCGCGAGACGCCTACCGGCCGTTGGGCGCTACGGGTGAACTCGCAGCCATTCCCGAACAAGAAATCGGCGGAGGATGTCGAAGCTCAGTTCAAGCAACTTTCTTCGGGCCGTCTTGAGAGTCTGGGCGGGGAATTTTTCTGGGGAAACTTGGAAGAAGCTGAGTCTCTGTGTTGGTCTTTGCCCGGCATGTCACGGTTTTGAAGGTCAGCATGTCTCACGCCTGCGATCGGTACTGACACAGCTCTAAACGGATTGACCGGGCCCATGGCTTGGTTCGACCTCAGTTCCATCTCGCGAACGCCACCCGTGTCGAAGTATTGAGCCTCGACGTCGAAAAATCCTGTCAAATCTAGATGCTTGCAATCTATTCACCAAATTCGCGCAGTCATGAGGTCCAGAGAATATCGGCACTTAGAGCCCGATTTGAAACTAATTGAGTGAGTTCAGGAGGTTGTGTTTCTGTTCGGGTACGACACTGAACGGAGACCACGATGGCCTGGACCGAACTCACCCGCAGCCAGCATGCCCGTGAGGGC
>NZ_JBDOQR010000019.1:0-71679 GCF_039839315.1 Phaeobacter sp. CAU 1743
TACATGGCGCCATCGGCTATCGGCCGCCGCAAGAAGTGGAGGAAACTTTCTACGCAAGCATAAACGCTCTTGATCACGTCGCCTAAGTTTTGAACAAAAAACTCTCCGGCAAACCCGGGGCGGTTCAAGCTGAGGCTGAACAGCAGACCCGATGTCGATCCGACATGCTGCCACCAGTGAATAGTCTCGTGGATGTAGGTCGAGTAAGCCTGCACTACATCAGCTGGGGCGGCGCTTGTTTCAAATTCGTTCGACTCGATTCTCTCCATAAGTTCATGATTTCGCGGACTTAGGCGCAGCACGAACCGCATGGTTTCATACATACCATGCGCATTCAGACATGCTTTAAAGGTCGGTTCTGCTGCGTAGTCGTCGCTCGCCGATGCAAGGCGATCGTGATTGAGAACGAAACTGGTCGCAGACTTTTCGGTCATTCTTTCCTGCCAAAAGCTTGGGTCATTCGGACATCCATTTAGTAGCAGCCACATTGCAGACTTTGCCGCCGTAGACGAAGGCCACGCTGTATCGAGCTCGTGTGGCGGCCACATACATTTTCGCCGCGGATTTCGCGACATGACTGATGTCGCCCGACGCAAGCCATTTACGAGCCGGCCCGTGCGGGTAGATCAGGACCCGCTCAAAGGTCAGGCCCTTTGACTCGCCAAAATTCATAGCTTCGTGGGGATCACACTTGGTCGCCGCGGAGTACCGGAGCACCTGTGGCGCGAAACAGTTCACGTATTCACCAACATCTGCGCTACCTACGAGAAACACTCCATCGTGTCCCGTCACCGTATCATTGCGCGAAACCGTCTTCGGCTCGTTCGGGAAAAAGCCGTCGCCCAGGTCCGCTATGGTTTGGTTGCAGCGGTATGTGTGGGTTTCGTACTCGAGCTCAACGAGCCCCTGTTTCTTCCATAGCTCGAACTTATTGATGATGGCCGGACCCGCAAACGCTTTATTTTTCGAAGCGTTGTTCGTGGAAAAGGTTGCCTGCCTATGGTCACCAACAAAGGTGACCGAGACGCCCGCGTTTAGCAGCAACTCCAAAAGGTCGAGGTCGTACCCCGCCATGTCTTGTATTTCATCGATGATGATATGGCTGAAGCGTTGCTTAAGTCGTCGCATGATCGCGCCACCCGTTTGCCGGTCACATTGACAAACGAACTTTGCGATTTTGTCCGAATAAATCTGGGAGCCATCGAGGAAGTAATGACTGCGGGTCCGCGCTTCGGGAATGTAAGGAACAGACCTCCCTTCAACCCAATGAATGCCGTCAATCCTACTCGAATGCATGGCTGAACGATAGGGGCGGGCAAGCTCCCGAAGCAGAAATGTGTACCAAGAGATGACCTCTACATGGGACGGAATGGTGCGTACGCGTGAGTATGCCTTGAGGTGCATTTCTCGGACATTGTTGCGAGTATAGGTGATCAGGGCCGTTGCACCCCGCCCTTGCTCCCACGCCAACGCCTGATCGACGACTCGCGTGGTCTTTCCGCCTCCGGCGGCGGATATTACGATGCGATTAGCGGAGGGCACGGGCGATATAGTCCGGAGGCGACCACTCTACTTTCGTTTCGAAGAATTTCAGGCCGGTCTCAGCCTTGTTTTTGACCATGTGCTCGATAGCAGATGCTTCATCTACGAAGGCCTTGCCGAGGACGTCATTGATCTTTGCCAGGCCGTTCTTCTTCAAGAGCTGTGGCTCAAGCGTATGGGCCTGCTCGTCTTTATCGTATTGGATCTTGACGATATCGGAGTCTAGGTAGTCGGCATATTTTTTTTCGAGTGCCGCGACATCAGCATCGTTATCGGTCACGACATCGACAGTCTTTTTCAGGAGGACCGCAATTTCGAGGAAGCGCTTGAAGGCAAGCGAATTTACGGCAATCACATCAACCCCATCCTCTAATGGCATCTTGCCGTGCTTGATCTGGTAGGCTCGTTGGACAATCAACTCGTCTGACGGCCCCTCCACGAGAATTGACCGCTTTGCGAGGATGAGCCGTAGCGTGTCGTGCCCCGGCAGCTTCATAAAATAGTCCTGCGTAGTCTTATCCTGCAGGTCGGTCAGGCGCGCACCCTCGCCACGGAGGAACAGGAGGACGGACTCCACACCAAGCTTGTTAAGAACGAAGCTGCTATGCGTCGTGATGAATATCTGCCGCGAGCCGGCATTTGTCGCGATGTGGCCAATTAGCTCATTGAGACTGGCGTAGGAGAGGTGATTTTCAGCTTCTTCAATCAAGATGATGTGGGATTTTGCCGACGTCTCCATCGCAAGCTTGATCTTGACCGAATTCTGCTCGCCTTTCCCGACGAGTGGCAAGGGTTTGTCGTCCAGGTGAGGCATGATTCCTGCCTCCCAGTTCGCCCGAGCGGACGTGTCAAGCGAAACAGAGATAACCTTGTCGCTGATACTTCCCTTCTTCGACGCGAGCGTGTCGTTAATCGTTTTGACCTTAGGCTCTTCAAGAAAACGGTCCTTCATGAGCCGATAAGTCAGAGCAAGGTCCACCTTCTCCTTCGAGGTAAGGCTCTCCTTCACGATGTTGATGACGTAGCGGCTGGCTCCCGCATTGTTCTTAATCGTGCTGGCATCGATCAAGCTCGCGTGAAGAGGAATGGCGCGCGAGTTTAGAATGTCGTTCTCGGCGAAATCCCTCCACTTTATCCAGTAATACTCCATTGGGATCGTTCGAATTTCGGAAGGATCGGAGACGTACAGAGCAAAGTCCTCTGCATGCGCAGGATTGAGTTCAATTAGGAGTGATACGCCAGGAAGATCGATTCCAAGAGTGTTGTTATTGCCTTTGAGCTTTGTAAGAGCTGGATCGTCGGCGAGGTACACCTCGATGAGGATCGATGGCGGTTCTGGAGCTTGACCGTTATTTAGCGCTTCGATGTACTCAAGAACGTGATCGAGATTGAACAGATAGGGATGAAGCTCGATCTGTAGGGGTCGGCCATTGAGTTGACCAGTAAGCGCTAGGTGAATCGCTTCAAGGAGGGTGGATTTTCCACTCTCGTTGTTTCCAACAATGACGTTCAGTTCGTTATTGAAGGTGACATTTGCCTGCTTAAGGCAGCGGTAGTTTCTGATAACCGCACGTTGGATGAACAAGCTCGCACCTCCCATTATCGAGTACATTGCCATCAGGCACAACTTTTGCGAGGTCTACAAGGGAAGGTGCCGTTCAACAAAGTCTAGCCGGTCACAAATGAGCCCAGAGGGACGTTTGAATCGCTCCGAGTTTGTCGGAGACCATCAACTTAAGTAAGGATGATGGTTATGACGAAAAGCAAGATGTCAAATCGCTACTCGCCTGAGGTCCGCGCGCGTGCGGTCCGAATGGTGTTCGAGCATCAGGGCTCATACGAAACGCAGGCGGGCGCGATTGCGGCCATTGCACCCAAGATTGGCTGTATTCCTCAAACCCTGCGCGAATGGGTCAAGCAGGCTGAGAAAGACAGCGGCATGCGCGATGGCGTGACTACTGAGGAACGGAACCGGATCAAGGCCCTGGAACGTGAGGTTCGCGAGCTGCGCCAGGCGAACGAGATCCTGCGCAAGGCATCAGCTTATTTTGCGCAGGCGGAACTCGACCGCCCACTGAAGCGATGATCGCCTTCATAGAAGATCAACGCGTTGTTTACGGTGTCGAGTCGATCTGCAGAGTTCTGCCGATCGCGCCGTCAACATTTTACCACCGCCTCGCATGTCGGGCTGATCCTTCCAAGGCATCTGCCCGACAGCAGCGGGATGCGGAATTGCGACCAGAGATCAAAAGGGTCTGGGATGAAAACTATCAGGTCTACGGGGTCCGCAAGGCGTGGCATCAGCTCAAGCGTGAGGGCTTCGAACTGGCGCGCTGCACTGTGGAGCGCCTGATGAAACAGATCGGCATCCGTGGGGCTGTGCGCGGCAAGGTGGTCAAAACAACGGTTCCAGACACGTCGGGACCCTGTCCGCGCGATAAGGTGAACCGTCAGTTCCGGGCGCCTGCGCCGAACATGCTCTGGGTCAGTGATTTTACCTACGTGTCAACATGGCAGGGCTTTGTCTATGTAGCCTTCGTCATCGACACATTCGCTGATCGCATTGTCGGATGGCGGGTCTCGCGGTCTGCCAAGACAGACTTTGTTCTCGACGCCTTGGAACAAGCTCTGCATGAACGACGGCCGGTCCAGAAGGGCGGATTGATTCATCATTCGGATCGCGGCGGGCAATATTTATCCATTCGATACACCGAGCGTTTGGCCGAAGCTGGCATTGAGCCATCGGTCGGCAGTGTTGGTGACTCGTATGACAACGCCCTCGCTGAAACCATTAACGGCCTCTACAAAACGGAGCTGGTCCACCGCCAAGGGCCGTGGCGCAATATGCAGGATCTTGAAATGGCTACGCTCGGATGGGTCGACTGGTTTAACAACCGGCGCCTGCTTGGCCCCATCGGAAATATTCCGCCAGCCGAAGCCGAAGAGAACTTCTATGCACAGCGCGACGTGCTCGATATGGTCGCGTGAAATGAAGCTATAGGTCTCCGATGAAACCGGAGCGATTCACGTTCGGGACTATCCTGAATTTTGTGCGCTGACGTGGTAACTGCTCTCAGAGGAGACCCACGTATGAGCATCGACAAAGACCTACTGGACCGGCTGATGGAAGGCCGCTCGCCTGGCGATCTGTTTGGCAAGACCGGCATTCTGGCGGAACTGACCAAGGCGCTGGCGGAACGCGCGCTTAGCACGGAGATGGACGTCCATCTCGATGAAGAGCGCGCCGAGGAAGCGCCTGAGGGCCAGAACCAGACCCCCAATCGCCGCAATGGGCGCAGCCAGAAGACGGTGACCACCGACAGCGGCAAGGTTGTCCTGAACATTCCGCGCGACCGCAACGGCACCTTCGATCCGCTGTTGATCGCCAAATATCAGCGCCGCTTTCCCGAGTTCGACCGCAAGATCGTCAGCATGTATGCCCGGGGGATGACGACCCGCGAGATCCAGGGTCATATCGAGGAAATCTACGGCGTCGAGGCATCGCCGAGCTTGATTTCGGCGATCACTGACGCGGTCATGGAGGAGGTCACCGCATGGCAGAACCGCCCCTTGGAGCCCTGCTACCCGATCGTCTTCATGGACGCGATCCGGGTCAATATCCGCAGCGACGGGGCGGTCTCGAACAAGGCGGTCTTCGTGGCCTTGGCGGTTTTGCCGGACGGCACGCGGGACGTTCTAGGCCTGTGGTTCCAGGCCAATGAGGGCGCGAAGTTCTGGGCCAAGGTTCTCAGCGACCTGCGCAACCGGGGCGTCCAGGACATCCTCATCGCCGTCGTAGACGGGCTGAAGGGCTTCCCTCAGGCGATTGAGGCCGCCTTTCCCCAGACGCGGATTCAGACCTGTATAGTCCACCTCCTGCGCCATTCCATGAACTTCGCCAGTTACAAGGACCGCAAGGCCGTCGCCGCCGCTCTCAAGGCGATCTACACGGCGGTGGATGCTGACGCAGCCGAACTGGCCCTGGCAGAGTTCGAGGATAGCGATCTGGCCAAGCGGTATCCGGCGATCGCGCCCAGCTGGCGCCGGGCTTGGAACGAGGTCATCCCGTTCCTCGACTACCCGCCCGAGGTGCGCAGGCTGATCTACACCACGAATTCCATTGAGGCCTTGAACTCGAAAATCCGCCGCGCGGTCAGAACCCGGGGCCACTTCCCAAGCGACGACGCAGCGGCGAAATTGATCTATCTGGCGCTCAATGCTACATCCACCGAGTGGAAGCGCTCGGTGCGCGAATGGCACGCTGTCAGAAGCCAGCTCGCCATCATGTTCGAAGAACGCTTCCCAATGACGTAAGAAAACGCGTCAGGCACAAAATTCGGCACAGTCTCGGACGTTCGATCATTTGTACTCCGCGAGTATCGCCCTCGTCGTTTGAACAGCCCCCGTCAGCGCGGCCCTGTCTGGCTCCTTAAGCCCCAGCCCCACCGGATCAAATGACAACTGCACTGGCCCACCTCCACTAGCTCCCGCGCGAGCTGCTCGACCCCGCGCACGATCTGGCCGCGAAGCCGTGGAACTCTGCGTATTCGATGCGGGCATCTCCGCCGTTGCCGGTGAGGTCGCTACCCCAGAACCATTTGCGCCTGCGGCCGCCCGCACTTCCTGCAGCTCCTGCTTCAGCTTCTCGACCGTCTCGCGAGTCTCGGACATCTGTCGGTCCCACCGAAGGCCTTCCTCGTCCGGATATGGGAAGCTTCCCGATTGACCGGCGTGCAGAACCTTCAAAGCCGGGTCCTCGAAATACTTCACCCTTCTCGCGCGGATCGGCATCTGCGCATCGATCACGAGAATGACCTCGTCGAGATCCATGCGCCGGGCCTGATCTTCGGTCAGGAGCGGGGTGTCCTCGGTCCTCTCCGAGACGCTACGTCCTTCGAACGGATTACGTCCAACAGCGCGGGACCTGGTCACCACACGCTTGGTGGTCTTGCCGACAGCCTGGCTCAATTCCTCGATGGTCTTCTGCTCGGACGGGGTGAGGTAGAGCTTTACCCCGGCGCCGCCCTGCAGCGACCTGCGGGTGTTTTCACCATAGATCTCGTCCAGCGCGGGGATGGTCTGGGTTACGATGGCGAGGTTACCGCCGTAGGAACGCAGCGTCTTGATGCTCTCGGCGACGATTGGCATTTTCCCGAGCCGGTCAAACTCGTCGAGCATGATCATGACCGGCCAAGGCTCGTCATCGCCGGGTTCGTGTGCTTGCAGCGAGGCAATCAGGTCCGAAAAGAAGAGGCGGATCAGCGGGGCAAGCGGGCGGATCATCTCGGATTCGACCACAAGATAGATCGCATGTGGGCGGCGGCGGATATCCCGGAATGAGAAGTCAGAGGTCGCGGTGGCCGCGTCAATCGCGCGGTTGTCCCAAGTGTCGAGACCCGATGTCATCAGGAGGGAGAGGTAGGAAGTGAGGGTGTCGTTGTTGGTCGATGCCATACGCTCGAAGATCAGTTTGGCCGACTTGTTCTTCACCTCCTGTGAACGCTTCAGGTATTCCTTCTGCTTGTCGCCCCCCGAGGCTGTGATGCGATAGATCTCGCCGATGGTCGGCACGCCGCGCTCGAAGGCCAGAAGGCCGGCCGCAACGAAGAGGTCGATACCCCCGGCCAAAAGCCCGCTCAGCTTTTCATTGTCGGTCTGCAGGAAGAGCTTCGCGGTGAGTTTCAGCTCCATCTGCTGCCGGTCGGGGTTGGTCATGGCCGCGATGCGCGCAAGCGGGTTGTAGCGATGCGTCGGTCGGTCCCAGTCGGTCGGCGCGAAACGGAAAACCTTGTCGCCCATGCTGGCGCGGAAGCGCGAGGTCTCGCGGAAGTTCTCGCCTTTCACGTCGAGCACCACGGCCGAGCCCTTGTAGGTCAGCAGGTTCGGGATCACGAACCCCACGCCCTTGCCCCGGCCTGTAGGCGCCACGATCAGCGCGTGGGGGAAGGTTTTTGAGACTAGGAACGGGCGCTTGGATTTCGGGGAGCCGAGCTTGCCCAGAAGGAAGCCGCCGCCGGGCTTGGCAAAGAAACCGTTCCTCTTCATCTCACCGCGGGTCTGCCAATGCGTCGTCCCGAAGCGGGTCAATGCATCCCCCAGAAGCGTGACGCTCAGCATGAGCGATGCCAGGCCGAAGCCGCCAAGGATGAGGTTCACCCAGAGGAAGTCTTTCGGTGCAGACTGAGACAGACCCCGATATTCGCGGGCAAGCAGGGTGACGTCTAAACGCGTGGGAGAAAGCCCATAGCGGAACATGACAAAGCCGGTCGCCACGACATAGCCCATGGCGAGACCGACCAGCACGAGGCTCAACACTCCTAGGGCAATCTTGCCTTTATCCATGGGTGATCCCCTTCTCACCATGTGCCGCGGCGTGGCGCGCACGCTGCCCCTCGATCTGCTCTTCGGCCAGAGCATCGAGAACGCGCTCCATGGCTGGGCCATGCGCGGTGACCTCGCTGCTCTGGAGATAGGTCTTGGCGAGTTCCAGCTGGCGCAACGGATCCTCGGTGAATGTGTCCAGGACGTCCGCGTTACCGGCCCGCAGCGCGTCGATTGCGTCGGGGCTTAGTCGCTCGTTTATCTGCCGGACGATGTCCTGCTGCTCTGACTCAGAGAGCGGGCCCTCGACGTCGGCGTTTCGCACAAAGGCCATGACGGTTGGCGCTGTCTCTACCAGATACCGGCGCTCGGCGTAGTCTTGTCGCGCCTGGTCCTCGATCTCGAAACTGCGTTCGCTGATATAGGCACGCGACGCGCCGAGCGAACGAAGGTGATTGATTTCGCGCCTAACGGCCTGCCCGAACTCGTCATCCGGCATCTCCGTGCGATAGCGGGCGAGGGTGCGGAGCTCTTCGGTAATCGGACCGAGATGATCCGAAGGATCCCGCAAGGCGAGGTCCATGTCGCCAGCATGAAGCGTGCGGTCCTGCTCCGATACCGCATATTGCGACGGCATTCGACTGTCAGTCATCTGTTCCCAAGCCATCGAGGCCAATTCGGCATGCTGCGGAGATCTCTGCGCATAGGCGCCGAACGCGACGCGGGCCTCTTCAACCTCCACGGCGCCGGCCCGCCTTACAGACGGGTCGTCGGAGAACGGATGATCGAAATCCGTCCGGCGGAACTGCGCCACCAGCGCCCTGAACGCCTGCCGCTCCGATGGGGCAAAAATGTCGGACCCGTCCTTCACGAGATCACCCCCTGGTGCCGCCAACCGCTCACCGAGCACTTCCTCAGCGTCATCCACCTCGTCGACCTCGGTTGGCGCACGAAGGACGCGTACATCGGTCAGAACATCGCCCAACCGAACATGCGTGGCTTCCAGCCGGTCGAGCGCTTCTTCCCGGTCCGCAGATTTCTCCAGATCGAGGCCACCTTCTTTGGCAATCGCCTGAAGATCCTGTGCCAGCCACTGGCGTTCCAATGCGGCATTTCCCGCCCCTTCCCGGAGGCGCGCGGCCACAGCCTCGGCATCGATGCCTGTGCCTTGCAATGCCTCGGCCAGTTTTGGTGCCACCTCGCCATCGTCAAGACGCACGAGGTGATCTTCACTTAAGTTCGGCATTGCATAGATGCCGTCCCGGGACGGGGCATCGACCAGCGCGGCGGAGCGATCCCCAAGCGGGTTCAAATGCGCGACCGAGGCCAGAACGTCGGTTAGCTTGCGCTCGATCACCGGCCTCTCGGCCGCCGGCGCCCTGTCGATCGCCGCCTCGATCTGGCGAATGTTCTGAGAAAACTCGGTGATCAGCGTGTCGAACGCTGCTTCGTCTTGGGACATGTAGATGGCTCCGTCAGATTGAATCTGACCGCCACTGGCAAGGATGGTGCTGGCCCGCTCGAGCGCTTCGGCCACGTCGTCGAAATTCGAGCGTGACGCCTCCGCCGCGAGCCCGCGGTAGATCAACGCGTTGTGCCTGACGGTTTCCAGAGCGGCCGCCAGGTCAGCACCGGTTCTCTGGCGCTCGACTGGGGGACGGCCTTCGTCACGAGCCTTGTAGATTTCATCGATCTCGGCGCGGTAGGTCGTGACGCCGCGATCCAGACGGCGCGTCGCCTCGAGGCGGATCCCATGAACTTGGGCCGCCTCAACCATCGCCTCGCGAAAGGCGTCGTAGTTGAAGTGATGATCCTTCCCGAGAAAGAACATTTCGCCATCCTTGCTGCGGCGGTTCAGAACGATATGCGCATGTGGATGTGCGCGATCTTGGTGTATTGCAGCAATATAGTCGAATTGCGACCCCTCACCTTGAAAGAACCTCTCGCAAACAGCTTGGGTGATATCGCGCACTTCGTCGCCGCTCGTTCCAACCGGGAATGCCATCAGCAGATGCGACGTATGGCCAAGCTTGGGGCTGTAGCGCTCGTTCCACTGGTTCTCGAACCGCCTCGCCACGCGCTTGATCTCGGCTTCCGAGAGCTGCTTCTTCCCGTCATGGGTGCCGCGGCTGTCGAGGATATGGGTCGACTTCGTCGTGAGATATGTGAGCTGAGCCCGTAGCTGCGCCCCGGTGTGGCAGCCCCCTTTCGAAATGGCCTTGAAGATCGCTGGCGAATAGCCGCGCGCTGCCCGGACCATCTGCGCGCCCTTGGAAAGTCCCTGCCAGGATCCCGACACCTGGCTCCAGCCGCGGTCAAAGAGCGCGGGATCGATGCCCCGGACCCGGTCACTGCGCGCCATTCTCATCCCTCTCGGCGAGACCCGCCAAGGCAGAGCTGATTTCAAGGTCCAGCAGGCTGCGCCGCGCACGCGACATCTCCTGGACCTGGTCGGCCAGATCGAAGACCAGACCCGCAAGGGCGCGGACGTCGCGGTGACTTGAGGCCGGGTAGGACAGTCTCTCACCCCGCACCTTGGCCTCGTTCAGACGTCGCGCGATCTGGTTCACGTTGTTGCCGACCCGATTGAGCGCGGCGCCGAGGCTGCGCAACTCGTCGCACATCTCGTCGTCGGGCAGGAAGACACCTTCGGCCGCCAGCATCAGGCGGCGCATGGCATCCGAGCGGTGCGCGATCCCGCGCCGCGACAGCGCCGCGTCGAACCGGCGCAGGTCGTCGTCCGAGACCCGGATCCCCACAACCCGCGATCGGCTGCCGTTAGCTGTCTGACGCTCATCCCGGTGGTTCACCACGTTGTAGATCGTCTTCAGGCTGACATCGTAGCGCGCGGCCAATGACGCCGCGGAGACGCCGTTCCGGCGCTCCTGGGCGATGGTCGATCGCTCGATCTCTGACAGTCTGCGGCGGCGGGGCATTTTGAAGTTAACGTTCCTATTTCTTGCCAACTTCGTACAAGCCCGCCGACTCCCAACGCAAGTGGAGTCGGCTATAAGGGCTTGTACTCAATGTAGAAAATTGCCCTGCAGGGGCGATTTCCCGTCCTTTGTCAAATGGATCGCGCTTCGCGCTCATTGCACCACGCGATGCGGTCTCCGCACCGCGCATCGCGTCTTGCGCGCCCCGTCTCTTGCACCCCGCAAGACGGGTTTTGCCGCGTGCTGACCGTCTAGCGTCACCCGCAGAACGACATACGCGAGACTGCCTCCCGTCGTCTGGCGCACGCTATCCGTCACCTGCAGTCCGTCCGCAGCACATCGCCAAGCGCATCCCGACATTTGGAGGGTGTGTGGTGCCCCGCGACGAATGCTGAAGGCGCCACGGCAGGCGTCGCACGGTCATCGCACAACGCCACCCGCTGCATGCCAAACGCGGGTCGCATCCCGACTTCTGCTTGACCCCTCCGCCTCATGTGTTTAGCGACATTTTTGCATTATCGTTGCGATTCACTATTTTTGCGGAGGATCAGAATGCCGAACGAAAATCTTGTGGTGATCGCAGCGATGGCCCGGAAAGGGGGCAGTGGAAAAACGACGCTTTCACGCGCCTTGATCAGCGCCGCGATCGCTGCCGGACGCAGAGTGATGTTGATCGACACGGACAGCACGAGAGTACTCGGGGCCTGGCATACTCGGGCGCAAGCCGGTGGGCTGAGTTCGCCGCTTCTCTGCTCGGCCATCGTCGAAAGCGTGGCGGGTGTTGAGGATCAGATCGATCAGGTCTACATGGCAGGCACGGCAGACTTCATCTTCATCGATACCGCAGGGGTCGGTGCCGAATGGTCAGACGGCATCGCCGTGCTTGCGGACCACATTGTGACGCCCGTCATGCTGTCAACGTCTGATTTCGATGTCGGAGCGCAGACAGCTGATTGGTTTGAGAAACTGAAATCCCGTGTTGACGACCCCTCTAGCCTTCCGCGCCACCACGTCGTCCTCAACATGGTTGACCCGAAAACGACCCGTGCTGACGCCGCCCTGATTGAAGAAGCGCTCACCCGTTTTCCGGTGATTGAGACCGTCATGATGCGGCGGAACACTTACAAGGAGATGGATCAGAAGGGACTTCTCCACGCCTTGGCGCTGGAAAAGCAATCTGATCCAAACCCTCTGATGCGTCCACATGTACGTCATGTCGTCGAGGCTCTTGAGGAGGCGACGGACATCCTCAACAATATTCTTGCTGCGTGAGGACAGTCGATTGCGCAAGAAGATCCCGACCATCACCAGGCCCGACCCAGCCTACGCCGCCACCCTGCAACAGGGTGACCGCGAGATTCCCGGGAAGGAAAATGAGGCACAGGTCACAGCAACAAAGACAGGCACCCCAGCCACTGACGTTGACGCGGATCGGCACGAGTCAAAGCTTGTGCCGGGAGGTACCGTGGCGCCGCACCAAGTCACCTCGGAAAGCTCTGACCCGCATACCAGCCTGAGAGCTCCCGTATCCGCGCGCGCATTGAGCCCGACCCGGAAGATCGACATCAGGGTCAACGCACTCGAACGACAGGAAGCTGCGCTAGAAACTTGTGGTGTTGAGCCAGCACATGTGGTGCGTGCCGCCCTGCGCCGTGCAGTCAAAGGCTGGCAACTGTCGCCGGTCTTCGCGCCAGTCGCGGAGGAGCGGCGCACTCGAAACACGCAGTGGCAGGCCCGGACATCTCTGGCAGTAGATGCAGCCAGCCTGGGTGTCCTCCTCCGGGACCACGACCCCCTCGACGTCTTGAGTAAATGGGCTCTGATCCGCGGTCAGGTGGAACCACGCATATGGGGCGAGATCGACAGAATCTTGGAAGAAATTGCTGTTCGTGCCGCATCGCCGCATGAACCGTAAGATACCTATCTGAAAAGATAACTTGCATTTCGCCGGTGGATTTTCGCCCACCCGGAACGGTTTGCGTAATCCGGTTTGATCCGGCCACCCATTCCAAAAACATCCGGCCACCCCTACCGATTTTACCTGGCCACTGAATCCGGAACATCCGGCCACCTCTCTGACGTGTTGCTGTGAGGCGATCAGCAGCCCGCTACCTTGCGGTTCTTTTGGGATCGGAGGGAGCACGATGAAGAGATTGCCGATGCGGAAGATACGAGACGTAATACGACTTTCAGCCGAGGGCCTGTCGACCCGCCAGATGGCGGCGAGCCTGGCGATTGGCCGCACCACGCTGCAGGGTTATCTGGAGCGTGCCCAGGAGGCAGGCTTAAGCTGGCCGCTGCCGCCGGAGATGTCGGATGCGGACCTTGAGCGGCTCCTCTATCCGCGAACTGCCCGGGAGGCGGCGCGGCGCGCATTTCAGCCAGATTGGGCATACGTTCACCGAGAACTGCGGCGCAAAGGCGTGACGCTTCGCTTGCTGTGGGAGGAGTATCGCGCCGATAATCCTGAAGGCTATGGGTACAGTCGGTTTTGCGAGCTCTATACCCGCTGGGAAGGCAAGCTGACGCCGGTGATGCGCCAGCGCCATCCCGCAGGCGAGCGGTTGTTCGTCGACTATGCCGGTGCCACGATTGACGTGATCGACCCCGAGACCGGCGAGGTGCGCGCCGCTCAGCTGTTTGTCGCCACCCTCGGCGCTTCCAACTTCACCTACACCGAGGCGACCTGGTCCCAGGCGCTTCCGGATTGGATCTCCAGCCACGTACGGGCTTTTTCCTTCTTCGGCGGCGTGGCCGCCCAAGTGGTGCCCGACAATTTGAAGGCCGGCGTCACCAAGGCCTGCTTCTACGACCCGGAGGTCAACCGCACCTACGCGGATTTGGCCGCGCATTACGACACCGCCGTGGTTCCCGCGAGGCCGCGCAAGCCGAAGGACAAGGCGAAGGTCGAGAGCGCAGTCCTGCTGGTCGAGCGCTGGATCCTGGCGCGGCTGCGCAACCGGCAATTCTTCAGCCTCGAGGAAGTAAACGCTGCCATCCGCCCGTTGCTGGACAGGCTCAACAACAAGGTCTCCCGCCACCTTGGCGCCAGCCGTCGGCAGCTGTTCGAACAGCTGGACAGGCCAGCCCTGAAGCCGCTGCCGACCGAGCCCTACGTCTATGCCGAATGGAAGACGTGCCGCGCGGGGATCGATTACCACATTGCAATCGGCCGACATTACTATTCCGTGCCGCACCAACTGGTGAAGAAAGAGCTGTGGGTCCGCATCACCGCCCGCACCGTCGAGGCTTTCCACGGCGGACAACGCGTGGCTTCGCATGTCCGGACCTCCGGCAACGGACAGCATTCCACCCAGCGGGATCATATGCCCACCCATCACCGGTTCCGCGAAGACTGGACGCCGCAGCGCATCCATGCCCGGGCCGCCCGTGTGGGTCCCAATGTGGCGATCTTCGCCGAGGTGGTGATGCGCGGTCGCAAGCACCCCGAACAGGGCTACCGCACATGCCTGGGCGTGCTCCGGCTGGCCGACAAGTTCGGCCGGGACCGCCTTGACGCCGCCTGCAAGCGGGCGCTCGAGATCAACGCCTATTCCTATTCGTCGGTCCATTCGATCCTGAAGAATGGGCTGGAGCGCAAGCCCCGCACCCGTGCCACGGAGGAGCCTGCAATCACCCACCCCAACATCCGTGGCGCCGATTACTTCCACTGAGAAAAGGACAGATCATGCTCAACCATCCGACCCTCGACCACCTGAAAGCCCTGCGCCTCGACGGCATGGCCGAAGCCTTTGCCGAATTGCAGAGGCAGGACAGCGCCGCTGAATTGAGCCATGCCGAATGGCTGGGCCTGCTCATTGATCGAGAGGCCGCCAGTCGGGAAACCAAGCGCTTCGAGACCCGCATGCGGGTCGCCAGGTTGCGCCATGTGGGCGCCTGTCCAGAAGATGTCGATTACCGCGCCCGCCGTGGCCTCGACAAAGCCCTCTTCCAAAGCCTGCTCACAGGCAAATGGATCGCCGACAAGCGCAACCTGATCATCACCGGCCCCTGCGGGGTCGGCAAGACATGGCTGGGCTGCGCGCTGGCGCAGGCCGCCTGCCGCGATGGCACCACCGTGCTCTACAAACGCATGCCACGCCTCTTCGAGGAACTCGAAATGGCCCATGGCGATGGTCGCTTCCCCCGCCTGTTCCGCAGTCTCACGAAAACCCAGCTGCTGATCCTCGATGATTGGGGGCCGGACCGGCTGACCGCACCGCAGCGCCGCGACCTGATGGAGATCGTCGAAGACCGCTACGGTCGCGGCTCAACCATGATCACCAGCCAGCTGCCCATCAAGGCATGGCACGAGGTCATCGGAGAGCCGACCTTCGCGGACGCCATCCTCGACCGCATCGTTCACAATGCCTACCGCCTCGAACTCGAAGGACAATCCATGCGCAAGACCATCGCCAAAATGGATGACGAAATCCCCCAAACCTGATACCCGGAAACCTATGCCTCACGGCAACGCGTCAAAGGTGGCCGAATACTTCGGACCAGGTGGCCGAATGTTGTCGGAATGAGTGGCCGAGTTCCCCGGAATGCGCACTCGGCCTCGGACGGCCCGATGGACATGCCCAGCACCTCGCGGCGCCCGTCCGTGTTGACGCCGACGGCAATGGTCACGGCGACGGAGACGATACGACCGCCCTGTCGGACCTTGAGATAGGTGGCGTCGATCCAGAGGTAGGGCCATTCGCCCTCGATCGGGCGGGTGAGAAAAGTATCGACGCGTTCGTCGATTTCCTCGCACAGGCGGCTGACCTGGCTCTTCGAGATGCCGGTCCCGCCCATCGCCTGGACCAGATCGTCCATGGATCGGGTCGAGACGCCGTGGACATAGGCCTCCTGAATGACCGCCGTCAGGGCCTTCTCGGTGGCCCGGCGCGGCTCGAGAAAGGACGGGAAATAGCTGCCGCTGCGCAGCTTTGGGATGCGCAACTCCACGTTCCCGGCCCGCGTCTGCCAGTCCCGATCTCGGTAACCGTTCCGCTGCACAAGCCGTGCCGGATTCTTCTCGCCATAGTCGGCGCCTGTCTTCGCGCCAACCTCGAGTTCCATCAGCCGCTCGGCGGCAAAACCGATCATATCTCGAAGAAGATCGGCGTCTGCGCTCTTCTCCACAAGCTCTCGCAGGTCCATCATGGGTTTGGTCATCGGGGTCTTCCTTCGGTTCAGGTTGGTTCAGCAACCCGACCCTACCGAAAATTTTCCGATGACCACCGCGCCCTTGATGCCGTCCTACAGCGCCTCATGCGGAACGCGGACGCCATCAAGGGCGCGACCCAGAGTTACACCTCTCCAAGGGACGTGACCCATTCATCTGGCTATATGAACCTGCCAAGGACGACGCACTGCCACAAATGCGGTCCAAATCACCAGCGTCCGAGACCCTTTCCAAAGACCTACGAAAGCTTGGCTTCAAATTCGTGGGACCGACCACCGTATATGCATTCATGCAGGCCATGGGATTTATCAACGATCACGCAGAAGTCTGTTGGATGCGAAAGGACGTCGAAACAGCCCGAAACACCCTTCGCACACCGACATAGGCAACTGTCGGCCAATTAACGTGAAAAAAAATTCAGGGCCACTTAGCGTGGAAAGTCACAGACAGGTTTCGCGTCAGTCGACCGAGACTTCAGAGCCTTGAGAGTAGCGTGGCCAATTGAGCGGCGTCTTTGGGTTTCAGCTTTGCGCCGATCCTTTCCGACAGAACCCGTTCATAGATCGGCCACATCGCCCTCCTGACAGATTTACCCTTTTCAGAGATAGAAATGTTTTGACCTCGCCCATCTTCCAAGCAGTCCTGTCGGTCCACCAGCCCTGCTTTCACCATACGGTTCAGCAACCGCGATGTACCGTATTGGGGTAACAAAATCCGGTCTTTGAGTTCGAATGGCCGGAGTCCGTCTGGGCCTGCCTTCTCGAGTTCCAGAAGCGCGTCATACCATGCAAGTGGCGGGTATCCTGCCGATTTCAGAGACGTTTCGACAGCCTCAAGCAAAACGCGGCTTTTAGTCATGAGGGCTGTCCAGGCGGCCTCAGTAGCATGGTCAATCTCGTTCATACCCAGCACCTATCATGTACATGTAAGTGCATCAACCTTGACGCGGCATATGACGCGGCATATATAGATGCCAATGCATCGACATATGGGATCATATCATGTCACAATCGCACCTCACAGAATTTGGGATATTCCTGCTCCGTATAGCACTCGGGATCATGTTCCTGGCGCACAGCCTGTTTCTCAAGCTCTTCATTTTCACACTTCCCGGAACGGCGCAGTTCTTCATTTCGATCGGGCTGCCCGGCTGGTTTGCTTATATGGTCTTTGCAGTCGAGGCGATTGCCGGTGCCCTTTTGGTCCTCGGCGTACAGGCTCGGTGGGTCGCATCGGCGACCGTGCCCATCCTGGCCGGTGCGACCTGGGCTCACTCCGGAAACGGCTGGATGTTCGGATACGAGAACGGCGGGTGGGAATACCCGGCCTATCTGACGCTGCTTGCCATCGTGCAAGGGCTTCTGGGCGACGGCCGTTTCGCCCTCAGCCCTTCCTTCGCGCCCGGTAACGTGCAGATGGCGGGAGAGACAACATGAGCCTCCACCTCATTAGCCATGCGCTCTGCCCATATGTGCAGCGCGCGGCGATCTCGCTCACTGAGAAAGGTGTCACGTTCGAGAGAACTGACATCGATCTTTCGAACAAGCCCGACTGGTTTCTTGCCATATCTCCGCTGGGCAAGACGCCTGTCCTGGTTGTGGACGGGACGCCGATTTTCGAATCTGCGGTTATCCTCGAATATCTTGAGGATACACAACCCCACGCGCTCCATCCGCACGACGCTCTCGATCGCGCCCGCCACCGTGCCTGGATTGAATTTGGATCTGCTGTCTTGAACGACATTGCGGGGTTCTACTCGGCGCCGAACGAGAAAGCGTTGGAAGAAAAAGTGGCGGCGCTCCGCTCAAAGTTCCTTCGGCTGGACGCGGAGCTTGGGGAGGGACCATGGTTCGATGGCCACCGGTTCAGCCTCGTCGATGTCGTATTCGGCCCGGTCTTCCGCTATTTCGACGTTTTTGACACCATCGGAGAGTTTGGCGTCTTCACAGGGCTTGCCCGTGTAAGGGCCTGGCGACATGAACTGGAGCGTCGGGTTTCTGTGAAGAATGCCGTCAGTGAAGATTACCCGACCCTTCTGCGTGACTTCATCAGACGGCGCAATTCTTACCTGTCCCAGATCATGCAGACAGGAGGGCCGAAGAAGACAGTTACACAGGTGCGATCGGCTGACCGCTGATCACTTGATATCGTTTTGTCGGGCCGCAGTACAGAACCGGACGTTTGAGGTCGCTTGGCGAATGTCCGCTTTGTCCCGCACATCGGATAGTCGCCGACTTTCCCTTGAAGGCCCGCAGCAGCGTCAACCGGCACTTGCCGGCATTCCATGCCCGTCCGTGCGAAGCGCCGGGTTACCTGCTGCTCCCACAGCGCAACCTGGAACAAACCACCGATCGCGCTGATTAATGGCTTAGGGATCGAAGAATCCTCCTGAGCTCAATCCCCCGGAATACCCGCAGCCCTGTGGTCCGACAGAGGGCAGCACATCAATCGCGGGTCAATCTATCCCAGTTGGTGGACCTCTTTCAGGGGGCTACTCCAAAGGGCGGGGATGAGAAGCTCATCGCAACGATGAAAGGAACGCTTATATCGCTAGTGGGGCGAACGGGCGTGGCGGGGTGACGATCGGGTCAGAGCGAAAATTAATCTGCGAGCCGGGCTTCGAGGATATGCCGCTGGACCTTTCCGCTGGTCGATCTGGGAAAGTCCTCGAACGCGATGAAGCGAATTTCGCGCGGTCGCTTATAGCCAGCCAGGCTTTCGCGGCACAAGTTCAGCAGCGCCTCGGCATCCGGCCCGTCATCGTCACAGGCGACAAAGGCCACCGGGCTTTCCCCCCATTTCGCGTCGAAGGCCCTGACCACGGCAGCATCGATCACATCGGGATGGGAAAGAAGCACACGTTCGATTTCCGCCGGATAGACGTTTTCACCTCCGGTCTTGATCAGGTATTTCGCCCGATCCACAAAGTCGACGGTGCCGTCCGCATTGCGCCGGAACAGATCGCCCATGTGGAAAAAGCCGTTGCGAAAGTCACGGGCATTGGTGTCGTCGGCGTTCCAGTACCCGGAAAACAGCGTCGAACCCCGAAGCGCCATTTCGCCCGGCGTTCCATCGGGGACTTCGCGGTCGTCGGGATCGACCAGCCGCACCTCGCAAAAGGCGCTGATGCGCTTGGACAGCCGGTCCGGGGTCACACCCGGCGCGATCAGATCGGCGGTTCCCGGCGGCAGGCCGGTTTCGGTCGCCCCGAAGGAATTCAGATAGGGCGTGTCCAGAAGACCGGTCAGTTCCGCGATCTGATGCGGCGGCACCAGATCAGCCATTGCGCCGCAAACCTTGATCCCCTTCAGCGGCAAAGGGTTGGCGTGCCGTTCGTTAATAAAAGCCTCCAGTGCCCCGGGCATCATCACGAACCAGCCGATCCTGTGGCGTGACAGCGCCTCGTTGATGACGGCGGGCTGCAGCCCGTCCACCATCACCACGGTCCCGCCCCGCAGGATCGTTGCCAGCGCATGATCGGTGGAGGCCATGTGGAACATCGGCGCCCAGGCGATGAACCCGTCGCCGGGATCCAGCGCCAGCTGGGCCGCAAAAACCATGGATCGGGCGATATGCGCGCGGTGGCTGATATGCGCCCCCTTGGGCAGGCCCGTGGTCCCCGAGGTATAGAGGATCGTCAGACCGGCCTCGGGGTCGTCAACCATGGTTCCGGTGCGCGGGTCCGGCTCGACCCCGGCAATGGCCGTTTCCAGGTCTGGCCCGACGGTTAGACAGGGTGTCGACGCGACGGCGCGGTAAGCTTCTGAAAGTTCCGGTTCGACAACCGCGAGAACCGGCTCGACCAGATCGATGCAGTGCCGCAGTTCATCGGGGGCAAGCCGCCAGTTCAGACAGGCGACGATCGCGCCGATTCCCGCTGCTGCAAGTTCGACCTCCAGGTATTCTGAGCGGTTATGCGACAGGATCGCGATCCTGTCTCCGGGCGCCACGCCTCGTGCCAGAAAGACAGCCGCCAGACGATCGACCCGCTCCAGCAGTTCTGCATAGGTCAGTTTCCTGCTGCCGTCCTCGATGGCGAGGGCGCGGGCGCAGTCATGTGCGCGGGTTCGAAAGATCGAATACAGATCAGCGCGCCCCGCGCGGATGACGTCGGTCAGCATAGTTTCCCCCTTGCCCGAGCCTCGGTTCAGAGATCCTGCGCCAGGCGCACGCCCTCATCAATGGCGCGCAGCGCATCCAGTTCGGCGGCCTCCTTTGCCCCGCCGATCATCGTAACCGGGACGCCGCGCGCTACAACCTCTTTGGCCAGGGCTCGTTCCGGTTCCTGACCGGTGCACAGCACAATTGTATCGGCTGCGATGACCGTCGGGTTTCCGTCCGCGACGATGTGCAGCCCCGCATCGTCGATATGTTCATAGGTCACCCCGCCCATTGCCTCGACCCCATGTTTGCGCAGCGCGTTGCGCAGGATCCACCCTGTCGAAACACCAAGCCCCGCGCCCGGTTTAGCGGTCTTGCGCTGCAGCATGACGACCTTGCGGCGCGACGGCTTCGGTGCCAGAGGGTCGCCCGCCAGGGCACCCGAGGAGACAAATTCGGGGTCCACACCCCAGGTTTCGCAAAAGACGTCGGAATTCGCGGTCTCGGCGGGTTTGGTCACTAGGAACTCGGCCACATCATGACCGATGCCCCCCGCCCCCATCACCACGACACGGTCGCCCGCCTCGCGGTCACCGGACAGAATTTCGGCGTAGGTCGCGACGCTGGGATGGTCGATACCCGGCAGGTCGGGAATGCGCGGCGTGACCCCGGTGGCGATGACCACATGGTCAAATCCCTCAAGATCGCTCGCCTCTGCCCGCTGTCCCAGACGCTGCGTGACCCCGTGTTTCTGCATCTGACCGGCATAATACCGCAGGGTTTCGTCGAATTCGTCCTTGCCTGGTGCGGCGCGGGCCAGATTCAGCTGACCGCCCAATTTGTCCTGCGCTTCGAACAGGGTGACATCGTGGCCCAGCCGCGCCGCCTCGGCGGCTGTGGCCATGCCCGCGGCACCACCGCCAACGACGGCCACTTTCTTTGGCGTGTCGGTTGGCGTATCCCGGAATTCCGTTTCACGCCCGGCCCTTGGATTGACCAGACATCCGACCGGCCGGTCCGAAAAAATGAAATCCAGGCAGGCCTGGTTGCAGGCAATGCAGGTGTTGATCTCGTCTGCGCGGCCCTCGCGCGTCTTTTTCACGAAATGCGGATCGGCCAGAAACGGGCGCGCCATCGAGATCATGTCCGCATCGCCAGAGGCAAGTATGTCTTCTGCAAGCTGGGGTGTGTTGATCCGGTTCGAGGCGACTACCGGGATCGACACCGCCGCTTTGACGTTGGCTGCCGCCTTGCGCCAGGCACCGCGCGGCACCGGGTAGGCGATCGTCGGCACGCGGGCCTCATGCCAGCCGATGCCGGTGTTCAGGATATCCGCACCCGCAGCCTCGATCTTGCGGGCCAGTGCGGCAATTTCATCGGCGGGCGCGCCGCCCTCGACCAGATCGGCCGCCGAAATCCGGTAGATGACCAGAAAGTCGGGGCCGCAACGTTCGCGCACCGCGCGCACGATCTCGACCGGGAATCGGTGGCGGTTCGCGGCGCTGCCGCCCCAGTCGTCTTGGCGCTTGTTGGTGTGGGTGACGGTGAATTCGTTGATCAGGTATCCTTCGGACCCCATGATCTCGACGCCATCAAAGCCTGCGGCCTGCGCATTGGCGGCCGCCACGGCAAAATCCTCGATGGTACGGAGAATGTCGGCTTCGGTCATTTCACGCGGGATGAAACGGTTGATCGGAGCGCGGATCGGCGACGGGGCCACACACCCTTCGATCTTGGCATAGCGCCCGGCGTGGAGGAGTTGTGCGCAGATCAGGCTGCCTTCGGCCTGCACCGCCTCGCAGATCGGGCGCAGGTCAAGCGCTTCTTCCGGGTCATCGATTCTCGGACCTTCTGGATCGAATATGCCCTCGGCATTGGGCGAAAACCCGCCGGTGACCAGAATCGCCGCCTCCCCCCGCGCACGCTCGGCGTAAAATGCGATCTGTTTGGCTATGCCGTCGGGCTCGGTTTCCAACCGCGTGTGCATCGACCCCATGATGACACGATTTCGCAACGTATGCTGGCCTGCGCGGATGGGCGAGAGCATGGTTTCAAAGCTTCCATCTGGTCTATTTTTCACTTTGGTTCTCCTCCTCAAAACTGCACTTGATCTACATTCTAACATTTGTTAGATTTTTTTGGAAAGAAGATTTTCGCTCATGGGGAGGAGCACCGATGCAATTCCAGCCTACAGACGATCAGAAGGCGTTTCGCGAGACCGCAAAGCGCTTCGCAACTGAAAGGCTTGCGCCCACATATCAAGAACGCGCCAGCGGCCATACATTCGACCGTGCGCTGATCAAGGAGATGGGCGCACTGGGGCTGATCGGGGCCGATCTGCCCGAGGAATTCGGGGGACTCGGCGAAAGCTCTGTCACGTCAGGGCTGATCGTCGAAGAGATCGCCTATGCCGATTTCAACGCAAGTTACGTGCAGCTTCTGGGCTCTCTCATGGGCGGAATGGTTGCCAAACATGCCTCCAAGAACATCGCGTCGGAATGGGTGCCCAAGGTTGTTTCGGGTGATGCCGTCATTGGTCTGGGCCTGACAGAGCCGCGTGGCGGTTCGGATGCGGCGAACCTGATTCTGAGGGCCGAGAAATCCGGCAACGGCTGGCGGCTGAACGGTGAAAAGACATCCATGAGTTTTGCCAGTCAGGCGGATGCGGCGGTCGTCTTTGCCCGTACCGGCGATCCTGACGGCGGCTCACGCGGGGTCAGCGCCTTTTTCGTCGATCTGAACCAGGAAGGCATCAAGCGCACCCATTTTGACGACATCGGCACCAAGCCTGTCGGGCGCGGCTCGGTTTTCTTTGACGATGTTTTCGTGCCGGCTGAAAACATGATGGCGGAACAGGACCGTGCTTTTGGCACGATCATGGCGGGCTTCGACTATTCCCGCGCACTGATCGGGCTGGAGTGCCTGGGGGCCGCGCAAGCGTCGGTGGATGAAACCTGGGCCTACGTTCAGGAGCGCGAGGCATTCGGAGCCCCGATCGTGCAGTATCAGGGTGTCAGCTTTCCCTTGGCCGAGGCCGAGACCCAACTGACCATGATGCGCCAGCTTTGCTATTACACGCTGGACCTGCGCGACTGTGGCCTGCCCCACACCTCTCAGGCTGCCATGTGCAAATGGTACCTGCCCAAAACCGCCTGCGAGATCCTGCACCAGTGCCTGATCCTGCACGGACATTACGGCTACACCACCGACCTGCCCCACCACCAGCGTTACAACGACGTTCTCGGCCTTCAGATCGGCGACGGCACCGCGCAGATTCAGAAGCTGGTGATCGCCCGCGAGAAGGTCGGTCGCATGGCGCTGCAGTATGACAAGAAGGCGAAGGGAGCCTCGAAATGAGCGACCCCATCCTCGTCACTTCCGAGGGCAACACCGGCATCATCGAACTGGCCCGCCCCGAGAAATTCAATTGCCTATCACTTGAGGTGCATGAGCGTATTTCTGTCGCGCGTGCGGAATTCGAGGCGAACCCCGCTATTCGGGCGATCCTCATCCGGGCGCAGGGCAAGCACTTTTGCACCGGTGCCGATCTGGTGGAAGTGAAAGGTAAATTGAACGATCCCGCCGCGCTGGACCATTTCATCGCCTTTGGCATGAACAACCTGCGTGCGCTTGAAACCTCCTCCCTCCCTGTCGTGGTGGCAGTGCAGGGGTTGTGTCTGGCCGGCGGGATCGAACTGATGCTGGCATGCGATGTGTGTTTCGCGGCCGAAAGCGCCCAGTTTGGCGATCAGCACGCGCAATTCGGGCTGATTCCCGGTTGGGGTGGCTCGCAGCGGTTGACACGGTTGATGGGGCAGCGCAGGGCGCTCGACCTGATGTTCTCGGCCCGCTGGCTCAAGTCGGACGAGGCCAAAGAGGCCGGATTGGTCAACTACATCGTGCCGGATGCGGACCTGCACAAGTCTGCGCTGGAATACTGCGAGAAAATCGCCACCCGTTCACGTCCCGGCATCGCCGAGATGAAGCGGTTGGCGCGCGAAGGCGCGGACCTTGGTATCGACCAGCAGATGCGGCTTGAGCGCGATGCCGCCGTGCGCGCACTGCCCAGCGATGACGTGGCGGAGGGCCTCGATGCATTCGAGAACCGGCGCGCCCCCGAATTCAAGGCTTGAGGACGAAACATGGATTTCATTTTGAACGACGAACAACGCCAGATTTACGACTATGGCGGCCAGCTGGCGCAGAAGTTCGACAACGATTACTGGCTGAGACACGCACGCAAGCACGAGTTTCCGCACGAAATGTTCCGCCAGATCGCCGATGACGGCTTCCTCGGCATCATGGTGCCCGAGGAATATGGCGGCGCGGGCCTTGGTATGACCGAAATGGCCCTGTTCATGGAGGGCACCGCCAATCACGGCATTCCGCTTTTGATGATGGTGGTCGGGCCGACCATGTCGCTGGCCCATATCGCCAGCCACGGAAGCGAGTTCCACAAGAAAGAACTGCTGCCGGCTGCCTGCCGCGGTGATATCCAGTTCTGTTTCGCGATCACTGAACCGGGGGCCGGGTCGAACACGATGAAGGCCACTACGCTGGCCAAGCGTCGAGGCAACCGGTTCAGCCTGTCGGGCGAAAAGACCTTCATCACCGGGGCCGAAGTGGCCGACTACTGCCTCGTGGTGGCGCGGACCAAACCGCATACCGAGGTCAGCCGCAAGACCGACGGCTTTACCCTGTTCGCCGTGGATCTGAAGAAAAAAGGCGTCGACAAGCAGCGGGTGAAGATCTCGATCCCCCTGCCCGAGGAGCAGTGGACACTGTTCTTCGACGATGTGGATCTCGGCCCCGAGGATGTGGTCGGCGAGGTGGACGAAGGGTTCTCGATCCTGTTCGACAGCCTCAACCCCGAGCGTATCATCCTGGCCGCCTTGTGCTGCGGCATCGGCCGGTTCGCCCTGAACAAGGGCGTGGCCTATGCCTCCGAGCGCAATGTGTTCGGCCAACCCATCGGTGCGCACCAGGGCGTGCAGCACCCGATGGCCAAGGCGCACACAGCGGTCGAGATGGCCAGCCTGATGACCCGGCGCGCGGCATGGGAGTTCGACAACAAGCTGCCTGCCGGTGCGTCGTCGAACATGGCGAAATATGCCGCCGCCGAAGCCGGGATCGAAGCGGTCGACGCGGCGCTTCAGGCGCATGGTGGATCGGGCTTTACCGAAGATACGGGGCTTTATGAGATGTACCCGCTGGTCCGCCTGCTGCGCACAGCGCCGGTGAACCGCGAACTGTGCCTGAGCTTTATCGGCGAAAAGGTCATGGGGCTGCCACGATCCTATTGATCGCCACGGCTTGGAACGGAGAACGACATGCAATTTGGAATGCGCTTCCGGCGGGAAGATGCCGCCGACAAGGTAAATGATCGCTTCTGGCACGCGATCGAGGGCACGCCGCTCGACGAGGTGCGCCGTATTCAGGAAGAGCGGCTGCGCGATCAGATGGCCTATCTCAAGGCAAACTCGACTTTCTATCAGGAGAAGTTCGCGAAAGCCGGTGTGGAATTCGACGATATCCGCACCATCGAAGACCTCCAGAAACTGCCCTATACCTACAAGACCGAGATCCGCGAAAGCCTGGCCGCCGAACCGCCGTTCGGCAAACACCGGGCCGCGCCGATGGCCGATATCATCCAGATGCAGGCCTCGTCCGGCACCACCGGAAGCCCGTCTTACGTGGCGCTGACCGAAGCCGATACCGAGATGTGGCACGAGATGACGGCGCGCTGTTTCTTTGCCAATGGCGTGCGGTCCGGCGATATGGTGCTGCATGCGTTTTCGCTGGCCAAGGGTTTTGTCGGCGGCATTCCGGTGATGCAGGGGTTGCAGTACATGGGCGCAATCGACGTGCCTGTGGGGGCGGATGGTGGCGTGGAACGGCTGCTGCGCGCCTGCGCCGACACGCGCCCGCGTTGCATCGTCGGCGCGCCGAATTTCGTGCTGCACCTGGCTGACAAAGCGCCCGAAGTGCTCGGCTGCAAAGCCAGTGAACTGGGCGTCGAACAGATCATCGTCGGTGGCGAACCCGGCGGCGGCATTCCCGCCATCCGGGCCAAGATCGAAGCGGCCTGGGGCGCGAAATGCTGTGAGATGCTGGGCGGCACCGATCTGGGTGTGACCTATTGGGCTGAATGCGATGCCCAGTCGGGGATGCATATGGTCAACATGGACTACATCATTACCGAATTGCTCGACCCCGAAAGCGGAGAAATCATCCCTTGGGAAAAGGGTGCCGAGGGCGAGATGATCTATACCGCGCTCGGCCGTCGGGCGAGCCCGCTCGTGCGATTCCGGTCGGGCGATTACATCGAGGTTCTCGACACCGACTGCACCTGCGGGCGCACCGGGCCCAAGATCCGCTGCACCGGCCGGACCGACGACATGCTGATCGTGCGCGGGGCCAATGTCTTTCCCTCGGCCATCAACAGCGTGATCACCGAGATGGTGCCGGAGACCAACGGCGTCATGCGCATCGTGGCCGATTTCGAGGGTCACACCACGCAGGGCGCGCTGACGGTGATCGTCGAACGCGGTCCCGACCGCGACGCCGCGGATGACCAGGCGCTCAAGAAGAAAATCGAGCAGCGCCTGCGCGATGCCCTTGTCTTCAAGGCCGACGTTCACCTTGTCGCGCCCGACACCTTTGAGAAACCCGGTGCCGCCAAGGTCGCCTTCGTTCTGAGAGAATATCCGGACCTGCCATGACAAGAATGAAATCCCTTCTCGACACCGGGTCCGACGACTTCCGCGCCAACGACGTGTCTTACCGCGAAAAGGTCGATGAACTACATGCCCTCCGGCTCAAACAGCGCGTCGGCGGCCCCGAAAAGGCGCGCAAACGTCATGTGGACAAAGGCAAAATCCTGCCGCGCGAAAGAATTGAAAGGCTGATCGACCCGGGTACACCATTCCTGGAACTCGGCGAGCTGGCCGGGTTGAACAAATATGAAGGCGTGCCACCGGGCGCGGGCATCATCACGGGCATCGGTGTGATCGAAGGCCGTCAGTGCATGATCATCGCCAATGATGCCACCGTAAAGGGCGGCACCTATTTCGGCATGACTTCCCGCAAGCATGTGCGCGCCCAGAAGATCGCATGGAAGAACCGTCTGCCCGTCATCACCCTCGTGGATTCCGGCGGTGCCTTCCTGCCGGATCAGGAAAACATCTTTCCTGACGAAGGCCAGTTCGGGTCCATCTTTCACCAACAGATCGGCATGTCGGGCGATGGTGTGCCGCAAATCGCCGTGGTCATGGGGCCCTGCACCGCGGGTGGCGCATATATTCCCGCGCTCTGTGACGAAGTGGTGATCGTGCGCGGTCAGGGCTTTATGTATCTGGGCGGACCGGAATTGACCTTTGCCGCAACCGGCGAAAAGGTCGAAGCCGAAGAACTGGGTGGCGGCAAGATGCATTCGTCGGTGTCGGGCGTGACCGACCATCTGGCCGAGGATGACGCCCACGCCCTGGCCATCACCCGCGAGATCGTCAGCCATCTGGGCGAAAAGCCCCGGCCCCGCAAGACGCCCGCCGCGCCGCGCCCGCCGGCCTATCCGGTCGAGGAAATCTACGGCATTGTCAGCCGCGATCCCAGGGTGCCGACAGACAACCGCGAGATCGTCGCGCGGCTGGTGGACGGCAGCGATTTTCACGAATTCAAGCCGCTTTATGGCGACACGATCATGACCGGCTGGGGGCGCATCCACGGCCACGAGGTCGGGATCATCGCCAATACAGGCGTGCTTTTCGTCGAAGCCGCGCTGAAGGCGACGCATTTCATCAATCTCTGCGTCCAGCGTGATATTCCGCTGCTGTTCCTGGCCGATGTGAACGGCTTCATGGTGGGCCGCGAGGTCGAGCAGATGGGCATTGCCAAGGCCGGTGCTAAAATGATCACGGCCATGTCTTCGGCCCGGGTGCCGAAATTCACAATCATCACCGGTGGCTCTTACGGCGCGGGATACCTGGCGATGCTGGGCCGCCCGTTCCAGCCGGACGCAATGTTCGCCTGGCCGACGGGACGGTCGGCAATCATGGGGCCGGAACAGGCCGCCAGCGTGCTGGCTCAGGTCCGCGCGCAGATCAACGAACGCGAAGGCAAAAGCTGGACCCCCGAGGAGGAGGAAGCCTTCAAGGCACCGATCCGCAAGGAATACGAAGATTTTCAGGGGGCCTATAATTTTGCTTCCAACCTTTGGATCGACAGCGTGATCGAGCCCTGTGAGACCCGTGACGTCATGGCGCTGATGCTGGATGTAACATCGCGCAGACCCAAGGTCGAAACCAACTTCGGCGTGTTCAGGATGTGAGGAGCGAACCGTGAAAATCAAGACGCTTCTGATCGCCAACCGCGGCGAAATTGCCTGCCGGATCGCGCGCACTGCGCGGGCAAGCGGTATCATTCCCGTCGGCGTGCATTCGCAGGCCGACGTCAATGCCCTGCATGTCCGCGAGATTGGCAAATCTGTCTGTATCGGCGCCGGACCTGCATCCCAGAGCTATCTGAAAATCGACGCGGTGATTGCCGCTGCGCAATCAGTGGGCGCGGATGCGATCCATCCCGGTTATGGCTTTCTGGCCGAAAACCCCGATTTTGCTCGTTCGGTCGAAGCCGCCGGCATGATCTTCATGGGGCCGACGCCGGAAACGCTTGAACGTTTCGGCGACAAGGCCAGCGCCAAAGAGGCCGCCGTGGCGGCCAGCGTCCCGGTGATTTCGGGCGCCGAAGGTGCGCGGTCCGATCCCGAGCAGATTGCCGAGGAGGTGCGCCAAATGGGCCTGCCGGTGCTGCTCAAGGCGGTCGGCGGCGGTGGTGGGCGCGGACAACGGCTCGTCACTGACGAGACCACGCTGGTCGAGGACATCGAAGGCGCGCTGCGCGAAGCAAAATCCACCTTCGGCTCCGAAGGGCTGCTGTTGGAGCGTTTCCTGCCCGAGGCGCGCCATGTTGAAGTGCAGATCGCAGGTGACGGCAAGGGCCATGTGGTGCATCTGTTCGAACGCGATTGCACGCTTCAGCGCCGCCACCAGAAGGTCATCGAGGAAGCCCCGGCCTGGGGTCTGCCCCGAACGCTTCTGGACGACATCGCACGCGACGCGGTGCGCTTGGGCGAAACGCTGGACTATCGCGGGCTGGGCACGGTCGAATTTCTGGTCGCGGGTGGCGAGTATTTCTTCCTTGAGGTGAACCCGCGCATTCAGGTGGAACATCCCGTCACCGAAGCGATCACCGGGCTGGACCTTGTCGCGCTTCACCTGCGGATTGCCGAAGGCGCGGGCCTTGGACTGGTGCAGGACGATCTGACGATCAACGGCCACGCGGTCGAGGCGCGGCTTTACGCCGAAGATCCGGCGATGCAATTCGCCCCGTCGACGGGCACGCTCTCCACGCTCAGCCTGCCATCGGGCCTGCGCATCGACAGCGGCGTCGAAGAAGGCGATGCCGTCACGCCCTACTACGACCCGATGATCGCCAAGCTGATCGTGCACGCGCCCGACCGGGAAACCGCATTGGCACGTCTAGCCACGGCGCTTGATCATGTCGCGGTCGAAGGTGTCGAAACCAATCGCGCCTTTCTGACGGCGCTGGCGCGAAACCATGAATTCGAACGGATGCAGGTGCATACCCGCTGGATCGACGGCAGGCTGGATGAGCTGACACAGGCACCCGGCCTGACCCGCCCAGATCTGTGGAAGGCGACCGCTGCCATTCTCTTCGTGACCCAGTCGCGCAGCGACACAGACGCCAATCCCTGGACCAACCGTGATGCCTTTACCGGCTGGCGGCTTGGACTGGGCGGCGATGCGATTGAAGCGGGGCAGCGCGTGACGCTTACCGATTCTGACGAGGTATCCGAAGAACTGCGCGTCAGTCCTGTCAAACCGGGTGCCAAGTACACCATCCGTTCGGAGAAAGGCGAGGCGCTGATACTGTCGGCACGTGAACTGACCCCGGGCCGTTGGCGTGTCGGCGAAGGCGACACCGTCCATCTGATCGACGCGCGCCTGCACGCGGGCGTGATCGAACTGGATACGCCCGAAGGCCGCCTGGTCTTTCGGCCCGCCGCGCCCCTTGCCTTTGCCGGCGGCGATGCCGCGGCGGATCGCGCCGTGACCTCTCCGCTGACCGGCATGATTGTCGAAATCAAGGTCTCCGACGGTCAGAGCGTGGCCGAAGGCGACGTGGTCGCGGTCATGGAATCCATGAAACTCGAAATCTCGATCCGGGCGGCCGCGGCCGGGATCGCCAGCAATATATCCGTCTCGAATGGGGACATGGTCGATCGCGGCCAGGTCATCGCCGAGATCCTGCCATCCGAGGAGTGATGAAATGAGCGACTTTCCCAAATTCGTAGAATTTCGTGAAGAAGGCCCGCGTGAGGGTTTTCAGATCGAAAAGAAGATTTACCCGATCGAAGAGCGGATCGAACTGATCGACATGCTCAGCGAAACCGGCTTGAAACGCATTCAGGTCGGCAGCTTTGTCAGCCCGAAATACGTTCCTCAGATGGCGGACACCGGCGAGTTGTTCCAGCGTATCAAGCGCAAACCGGGCGTGAACTACACATCGCTGTGGCTGAACGACAAAGGGTTTCGCAAGGCCCTGACCGCGCATGAGGTCGATATCGACCCGCGTCTGCTGTTCTATCCTTCCGAAGCATTCGCCCAATCGAACAACAATTGTTCCTCGGTCGAGATGCGGGAAAAACAACGTGACTGGGTCCGTCTTTACAAGGAAGAGGGATATACCGTCGACGCGGCCTATGTGATGACCGCTTTCGGCTGCAACCTCGAGGGCCCCATCCCCCAAGAACGCATCTTGGACGATTTCCGCTTTATCCTTCAGCTATGCGAAGAAGAGAACATCCCCGTGCCGATCCTCGTGGTCGCCGACACCATGGGTTGGGGAAACCCCGAGGCGGTCAAACGGATGATCGGCGCCCTGCGCGAATTGGCGCCCGAGGCGCGCATCGGTATGCACATCCATGACACACGTGGGCTGGGGATCGCCAACGTTTATGCGGCCCTGTCGATGGGCGTGGACATGTTCGAAAGCTCCGTCGCCGGTCTTGGCGGCTGTCCTTTCGCGGGCCACGGCCACGCGCGCGCCGCAGGAAATGTCTGCACCGAGGATGCAGTGTTCCTGTGTCACGAGCTCGGCATCGAAACCGGCATTGATCTGGACAAGCTGATCGCAGCGGCGGTCAAAGCAGAAGAGATCATCGGTGTGCCGCTCATGGGCCGGGTCATGCACACCGGCGGGTTGGACAAATACCGCAAGTCACGCTGAGGGAGCAAGAAGATGACAAAAGCACTTGACGGAAAGGTCGTTCTGGTCACCGGGGCCGGCGGTGGGATCGGGCGTGATATCGCCTTGATGGCAGCTACCGAAGGCGCCGCCGTGGTGGTCAATGATCTGGGCGCATCCCTGAAAGGCACCGGTCAGACAGAAACTGCGGCGCAGAAAGTCGTCGAAGAGATCAGGGCCGCTGGGGGCGATGCCATTGCCGATGGCGGCTCTGTCACCGATCCCGATGCCGCGCGCGCGATGATCGAAGCCGGGGTCAAGGAATTCGGTCGCATCGACGCGGTGGTAAACAACGCCGGCATTCTGCGCGACGGTTACTTCCACAAGATGACCTATGAGGATTTCGACGCGGTGGTGAAGGTCCATCTTTATGGTGCCTTCAATACCAGCCGCGCGGCCGCCGACTATTTCCGCGAACAGGAAAGCGGCGCGCTCGTGCACATGACCTCGACCTCGGGGCTGATCGGCAATCTGGCGCAGGCGAATTATTCGGCGGCAAAGCTGGGCATCGCGGCCTTCTCGAAATCGGTAGCGCTCGACCTGAAACGCTGGAACGTGCGGTCAAACTGCATCGCGCCCTTCGCCTGGAGCCGGATGATATCGTCGATCAAGACCGACACGGAGGAACAGAAGGCGCGGGTCGAGAAGGTCAAGAAGATGACCCCCGCCAAGGTCGCGCCGATGGCCTGTTACCTGATGAGCGACCGCGCGGCGGATGTGTCGGGGCAAATCTTTGCAGTGCGGATGAACGAGATATTCCTGTTCAACCAGCCCCGCCCGCTCCGGTCCGTCCACTCCGGTGACGGCTGGACCGCCGATGAAATCGCCGAGCGCGCCATTCCCGCGCTCAAATCGCAATTCACACCGCTCGAAGTTTCGGCGGATGTCTTTTCGTGGGATCCGGTCTAATGGGAAAACGCAAAGAAAAAATCAGCTCCGACATTGCCTGGAGCACCCCCGACAAGATCTGCGTGCGCGGGCTCGACTTGCCGAACGAAATCCTCGGCCACATGAACCTGGGCGATCTGGCCTTTCTGCAATTGACGGGCCGCAAGGCCACGCTCGAGGAAAGCCGCGTCTTCAACGCCATCATCATCACCCTTGTCGAACATGGCATCACGCCATCGGCCCTGGCGGCGCGGATGACCTATATGGGGGCGCCGGAATCGCTTCAGGCGGCTGTGGCGGCTGGCTTGTGTGGGCTGGGCACCGTCTTTGTCGGTTCTATGGAAGGTGCCTCGAAAATGCTTTACGAGGCACTGCCACAGGACAAGTTGGGCACCGGTGTCGATCTGGATGCGCTGGCCGTCGAGACGGTGGAAAAATTCCGCGCCCGCAAGATGATCGTGCCGGGGCTCGGACATCCGGTGCACAAGCCGGTCGATCCGCGCACACCTCGCCTGTTCCAGATCGCTGCCGAGAACGGCAAGTCCGGTGAATACATCGAGTTGATCCAGAAAATTCAGGCCGTTGCCGAAGAAAAATCGGGTAAGATGCTGCCGATTAACGCCACCGGGGCGATCGGAGCAATCTGCTGTGAATTTGGCTTCCCCTGGAAGATCGTGCGGGGCTTTGGCGTCATGGCACGCGCCATCGGTCTGGTCGGTCATATCCTCGAAGAGAGCGAAAACCCGATTTCCTATGAGCTTTGGCAGCGTGCCGAGCAGGAAATTCTTGAAACGTCGGGTTCAGGAGCGAAGTAACCGATGCAGACGTCAGCCCCAGACACTCACACCGATCTGCGCGACGCCTTGCGCGCACTTTGCGCGCAGTTTCCGCCAGAATATCATCGCAAGTTCGGCGAGGATGAAACCTACCCCGAGGAATTCGTCGATGCGCTGACCCGCGAGGGCTGGCTCGCCGCGATGATCCCAGAAGAATACGGCGGCTCGGGTCTGGGCCTGACGGAAGCCTCGATCATCATGGAGGAGGTGAACCGCTGCGGCGGCAACGCGGGCCATTGCCACGGGCAGATGTACAATATGGGCACGCTGCTGCGGCATGGTTCGGAGGAGCAGAAACAGAAATATCTGCCCGGCATCGCCAGCGGCGAATTGCGCCTGCAATCCATGGCCGTGACCGAACCGACCACCGGCACCGACACCACCAAACTGAAGACCACGGCGGTGAAAAAGGGCGACCGGTATGAGATCAATGGCCAGAAGGTCTGGATCAGCCGTATCCAGCATTCCGACCTGATGATCCTGCTGGCACGCACCACGCCGCTGGCCGAGGTCAAGAAGAAATCGCAGGGCCTGTCGATCTTCATGGTCGATCTGAAAGAGGCGATCGGCAACGGCATGGAGGTCCGCCCCATCGCCAATATGCCCGGCCACGAAACCAATGAAGTGTTTTTCGACAACCTGGAAATCCCCGCCGAGAACCTGATCGGGACCGAGGGGCGCGGATTTTACCATATTCTTGACGGGCTGAACGCCGAACGTACCCTGATTGCGGCGGAATGTATCGGTGATGGATACTGGTTCGTCGACAAGGCCCGCACCTATGCCGGCGACCGCATGGTCTTTGACCGCCCCATCGGCCAGAACCAGGGCGTGCAATTCCCTATCGCCAGGTCCTATGTGAACATCGAGGCCGCCAATCTGATGCGCTTTGAAGCCTGCAGGCGGTTCGATGCTGGGCTGGATTGCGGAGCACAGGCGAATATGGCCAAGCTGCTGGCTTCGGAGGCCAGCTGGGAAGCGGCCAATGCCTGCATCCAGACCCATGGCGGCTTCGGTTTCGCACGGGAATACGATGTCGAGCGCAAGTTCCGCGAGGCGCGCCTCTATCAGGTCGCCCCGATCTCGACCAACCTGATCCTGTCATATGTCGGAGAACATATCCTCGGCATGCCAAGATCGTTCTGAAGGCCAGGATTATGGGTGAGATCGACCTTGACGCGCTGGCGCCCTGGCTGGGACGCACCGAGACTAAAGAAGACGTTCTGACGGAGGGGCTGATCGACAAATTCCGCGCCACGCTCGGTCCGCATCTTTGGGACGGATCAGGCGATGTCCCGCTGGGAATTCATTGGTGCATTTCCCTTGATACCGTGCCAGCGACCGCCCTGTCAGAAGACGGCCATGCCGCAAGGGGTGGATTCCTACCCCCTGTCCCGCTGCCCGCCCGGATGTGGGCCGGCGGCGATGTTAAACATATCGCGCCGCTGAAAATCGGCGAAACCATCACCCGGCGCTCTTCGATCAGGGATATTGTGGCCAAGCAGGGCCGTAGTGGACCATTGGTGTTTGTGACCGTCGAACATGAGTATCTGAGTGGCAACCGGCTTTGTATCCGGGAGCAGCAAACGATCGTTTATCGTGAGATTTCCACCCCCCGCACGGGCGAGAGCGCAGCTGACGCGGGTGACCCCACCACGCTTAGATCGACGCTGACACCGGATCCTGTTCTTCTGTTTCGCTATTCGGCGCTGACGTTCAATGCCCATCGCATTCACTATGATTACGTCTACGCCACCGAAACCGAAGCCTATTCCGGGCTTGTTGTGCATGGCCCATTGCAGGCCACGCTGCTTCTGAATCTGGCGGCGGATGCGTTGAAAACATCGCCCCACCGGTTTTCGTTCCGCGGCCTCGCGCCACTCACCCTGCCCTGCGAATTGCAACTGCACAATGAAGAGACCGGCACCTCCGGGACAGTCTGGTGTCAGGATCAAAACGGTCTTCGAAGCTTTTCCGCAGAGTACGCGGCTGTCTGATCGGTTTCCTTTGGTAGCGGATTCAGTTGTTGACCAATTTTTCTAACATCTGTTAGGCTGCGCGGAGAGACTTGGTAAAATAGACCAGGCAAACCTCTGAATTAAGAGGTGGGAGGAGGAACGATGCGAGGAAAACTCGTAACCAACGGAAAACCGTGCGGTCAGGCTATGCGTGCCTCCATGAGGTGTTGGGGAAAAGCACGGGTTGTAACATGACCACGAATAACGGGCACGTATCGTCACCGCTTGCGGTGCGTGGCGCAACTTTGAAATTTGGCGGTGTGACCGCGCTCGACGATGTGAGCATCTCCGTGGCCGACGATGAATTGCTTGCAATTATCGGTCCGAATGGTGCCGGAAAAACATCACTTCTGAACGTGACTGCGGGCTTCTACCGTCCGCAGAAGGGCCGTGTCGAATTGTCCGGGCAGGACGTGACCGGCCTGCGTGTTGACCAGATCGCCCGGCGCGGTCTGGCGCGGACGTTTCAGGGCACCCATCTTTTTGCCGGGCAGACGGTGGTGGAAAACATTATGATCGGCCGCCACATGCTGATGAAATCGAATGTAGTCCAGGCCTTTTTCCAGTTCGGTCCCGTGATGCGCGAGGAATCGGAACATCGTGAAGCCGCAGAGGAGATCATCGATTTTCTCGAGATCGAGGCAATCCGCAACCGGCCCGTGGGCACGTTGGGGTATGGGTTGCGCAAGCGTGTCGATCTGGGCCGTGCATTGGCGCAGGAACCGTCGATCCTGCTGATGGATGAACCGATGGCCGGCATGAACTCGGAGGAAAAAGAAGACCTGGCGCGCTTCATTCTCGATGTGCGCGAGGCGCGCAAGATTCCGGTAGTTCTGGTGGAGCACGACATGGGCGTCGTGATGGACCTTGCCGACCGGATCGTGGTGCTGGATTTCGGGCGGGTCATCGCCGAAGGCACCCCGGAAGAAATCCAGAAGGACCCGGCTGTCATAAAGGCATATCTGGGGTAGCGGCATGGTCAAACAACGGACAGCAATGGTCTTTTCGGACCCAGCAGTGACACATAGCGAAACCCTGCCGCAGGTTTTGCTCGCGCGAGCGACATCCACACCGACCAACCTCGCCGAACGGCACAAGCGCCTGGGCATCTGGCGTGAATTCACCTGGGCCGATGTTCTTGACAGGGTTCGCGCCCTGGCTCTCGGGTTGGAGAACCTGGGCTTGTCGGCTGGCGAATCCGTCATGATGATTGGCGAAAACGAACCCGAACATTTCTGGGCTGAATACGCCGTCCAGTCGTTAGGCGGCAAAGTCCTGTCTGTCTATCCGGATCAAAACGCTGAAGAGATTCTGTATCTGGCCGAAGACTCGCAAACGCGGGTTTTTCTGGCGCAGGATCAGGAGCAGGTCGATAAATGCATCGAGATTGCGGGCAAGTACTCGGGCGCCCTGGCGGTCGTTTACTGGGACGATTCCGGTCTGTGGGGCTATGATCATCCCCTGTTGCATTCGTTTGAAAGTGTGAGCGCGGCAGGGCGTCAGATCCACGCCAAGGAACCCGCCAGATTTGAAGAACACGTAAAACGTGGACGGGCGGACGATACCGCCTTGCTGTCCTATACTTCGGGGACCACGGGAAAACCCAAGGGCGTTGTCATCAGCCATCGCTACCTGTTCGACAATTGCTCGCGGGTGATGGGGGCAATCGAAATCGCGCCGGGCACCGAATACCTGACCTACATTTCGCCTGCCTGGGTCACGGAACAGATTTTCGGCCTGTCGATCGGTTTGATCGCGCCCATGGTCGTCAATTTTCCCGAAGGCCCTGAAGACGTACTGACCAACATTCGCGAACTGGCGGTTGATGCACTGGTGTTCAGTCCGCGCCAGTGGGAAAACCTCGCCTCCATCGTTCAGGCCCGGATGCTGGGCGCGGGCAAGTTCCGCAATGCGATGTACAATTGGGGCATGAAGGTTGGCCGCAACGTTTACGTCGAGCGGCTGGAAGGGCGTAGCCCCAGCCTTGCCGCACGCCTGCAGCTTCCCTTTGCCGAAGCTCTGGTGCTGCATCACCTGCGCGACAATCTTGGCCTTGGTAAGGCCAAAAACGCAATGAGCGGCGGCGCCCTGATGGCACCTGACGTCTTTCGTATGTTCCACGCGATGGGGGTTAAGCTGCGCAACGTGTATGGCGCGACCGAAATCGGCCTTCTGACCGCGCATGTCGGCGAAAGCTATCAGCTGGAAACCAGCGGCAGCTGGATGCAAAGCAACACGAACTACGGCGAACCGCTGGAATACAGGGTCTCGGACGAAGGGGAGCTTCAGGTGCGTGGCGGATCGGGCTTCGGCGGCTATCACGGCAAGCCCGAAAAGACCGCAGAGGTGCTGACCGAAGACGGTTGGTACAAGACCGGTGATGCGGTCTCGATGACCGACGACGGCGAGCTATTGTTCTTTGACCGTGTCAAGGACATGCGCCGCCTGGCAAACGGTCACAGCTATCCGCCGCAGTTCATCGAAACGCGGTTGCGGTATAGCCCCTTCATCAAGGACCTCATGACATTGGGCGACGAACGCCGGAATTTCGTCAGCGCGCTTATCAATATCGATATGGAAGTTCTCGGGCGTTGGGCGGAAGAGAACAAGATCAGCTTTTCGACCTACACCGATCTGTCGCAGAAACCCGAAGTTCTGGACCTTATCAAAGGCGAAGTGGCGCGCATCAATGCGCTCCTGCCCGAAGGCTCGCGCGTGGCACGTTTTGCGAATTTTCCCAAGGAACTCGACCCGGATGAAGGCGAGTTGACCCGCAGCCGAAAGCTTCGCCGGGCCTTTCTGGAGGAACGGTATGCCAAGCTCGTCGAGGCGATCTATGCTGGCGATGACGAGACAGATCTCGAAATCGCTGTGACCTATCAGGACGGTCGTCAAGGCGTTCTCAAGACCACGGTTCGCGTGTCGGATGTTGAAAACGCATCGAAGGCTGCCAAGCGGCAGTCCAAATCTTAAAGGAGGTCGGCGACAATGGTCTATTTCATCAATGACATCATTACCGGGGCTTTGATCGGCCTTCTGTATTCGCTGGTGGCCATGGGCTTTGTTGTGATTTATCGCGCCAGCAAGGTGTTCAACTTCGCGCAGGGCGAGCTTGTGATCATCGGCGGGTTCATCGTCTGGTTCACAACGATGCAAGCGGGGCTTAGCCTTTGGTTGTCGATACCCCTTTCGCTGGTTCTGGCCGGGCTGGTCGGGTACGCAATCGAACGGATTTTCCTGACAAAGCTGATCGGTGAATCGGTTTTCTCGATGGTCATGGTCACCGTCGGTCTTCTGATCCTGCTGCGCGGTCTGGTGCTGCTTGTGTTCGGTCCCGCCGTGCGGCCCTTCCCGATCATTTTCCCGCTGAAACCCTTGTTCCTCGGCGACATGTTGATCCCGATGAACCTCCTGATAGGCGGGATCATCACCATTGTCGCCGCCGTCGGCCTGTCGTGGTTCTTCAACCGGACCCGGTCCGGCCTGCGGATGACCGCCGTGGCGGAAGACCACGTCGTGGCCTCCTCGATGGGCATTTCGGTGAAAGGCTCGATTGCCTTTGCCTGGGTTCTCGGGGCAATCCTGTCCACAATTGGTGCGATGATCTTTCTCAGCGGCAAATCGCTGACCTTCCTGGCCTCGGATATCGGGTTCGCGGCCCTGCCGGTGGCGCTGTTTGCCGGGCTGGAATCCATCGGCGGGCTGATCCTTGCGGGCGTGATTATCGGCATCGTCCAGAGCCTGACAACCAACTATCTTGACCCGCTGATCGGAGGGTCACTGGGCAGCGTTGTCCCCTATATCATCATGCTTGCCATTCTGCTGATCCGACCGACCGGCCTGTTCGGCTGGCGCACAATTGAACGGGTGTAATCCATGGACCCTTCCGGCGTATTCCCGACAAGCTATCGCAGTGACAGACGTTTGATCCGAACGCGCTGGCAGTTTCTGGCCCTCGTCGTATTCATGGCTCTACTGCTGTTGGCGCCTTACCTGGTGAGCAGCCGTATCATCGCTATCCTGAATATGATGATGATCAGCGCCGTCATCGCCGTCGGGCTTCAGATCTGCACCGGCTATGCGGGCCAGATCAACCTGGGTCAGGCGGCTTTCATGGGGGTCGGGGCCTATACGGCCTCGATACTGGCCTCGAAGACCGGCCTTACGTTTCTGCTGACCATTCCTCTGGCCGGGCTCTCGGCTGCGCTGTTCGGCTTTCTCTTTGGCTTGACCGCGGCGCGGATCAAGGGGTTCTATCTGGCACTGACCACGATTGCAGCTCAGTTCCTGTTCCACTTTGCCGTATTGAACCTGCCGTCTACCTGGCTGGGTGGATCGAACGGTATCACCGTGCCCCCGGCCGAGCTTTTCGGGCTGCGATTTGTCAGCGAATCTTCGCAGTTCTATCTGAATTTCGCGGTCACCGCGATCATGGTGGCGGGCGCGTTCGGGATCGTTCGGTCACGCTTCGGCCGTGCCTTCGTGGCGGTCAGGGATGATGACGTGGCCGCGGGTATAATGGGGATCAATGTCGCGGCCACAAAGGCAAATGCCTTCCTGATCGGCGCTTTCTATGCGGGCGTCGGCGGGGCGCTTTGGGCCTATCTGATCCGCTTCGTGGGGGTAGACCAGTTCACCCTGTTTCACTCGATCTTCTTCGTCGCGATGATCATCGTCGGCGGGATGGGTTCAATCGTGGGGGCCCTGATCGGCGTCTTCATTATCCGCATCATCCAGGAAATTATCGCGACGGTCGGCCCCAATATCGCCGACTCGGTATCATTCCTTGGCGGTGACATCGTGTTCGCTGGCATGAATGTCGTTCTTGGCGGCGTGATCGCATTGTTTATGATCCTCGAACCCAAGGGGCTGATGCACCGCTGGAACATCCTGAAGTCGTCATACCGTATCTGGCCGTTTCCTTACTGAGAAATAGAGCGGCTCTAAACCTGGGAGGAAGAATATGACTTACCAATCGAATCGAGGTCTTCGCGGCTTTCTGGCTGCGGCTGCCTTGGCGGCCGCGGCGACCATGCCTTTGAAGGCGCAGGCCGAAGAGACCTATAATCTGGCCCTGCTGTCGGACTTTTCCGGCCCTTATGCTGACATCATGCCCATTCTGGCCGGCGGACGTGAGGCTGTGTTCACCTGGTGGAATGAAACCCGCGGCAAGGAACTTGGCGTCACGCTGAACTACAAAAACTACGAAACCCGCTATGACGCGGCACAGGTGGCAAGTCTCTGGCCCGGGATCAAATCGGAACTGGACCCGATTGCGGTTGTCGGCCTCGGCGGGCCCGACGTCGCGGCCCTTTCCGAACGCCTGCCGGAAGACAAAATCCCGATGTTCATGGCCACAGCGGCCTACGGTTTTGCCTGGCAACCGGATGCCTGGATTTTCAACCCACGCCCGACCTATTCGCACGAAAGTGTCGGCTTTCTGAACTGGATGCGTGAACAGCGCGGCGGAGACGAACCGCTCAAGGTTGCGATCCTCGCCTCAGAAGCATCGCCTGCCTATGTCGACATGGCAAAGGGCATTGAACTCTATGCCGAAGAGCACCCCGAGGAGATCGACCTCGTCGAGGTCATCTATACCGAAGTTCAACCCACCGATCTGACGGGGCAAATGCGCCGCGTTGTACGAGCCGGGGCCGAGGTGCTGGTAATCCAAACGAACACCTCTATCGTGGTTGCCGCGAAACGTGGGCTGCAGGCCAACGGGGCGAACATCCCGATCATGATGAGTTCGCATAACGGGCTTCCAGCCTCGGGTAGCGCGCTTGGCGGGCTTGAGCAAATGGAGGGGGACTTTGAAGCCTACGGCATGGTGATTGCGGCCGATGAGGACACTCCCGCGCGACAATTCTACGAGACATTGGTTGCCGATTACGGACTCGAAGCACCTTGGAACGTCGTGACCGCAATGGGCGTATCTCAGGGTCTCTATACCGTGACCGTGATCGATCACGCGATCGAGGCGAACGGCGCCGAGGGCCTGACCGGAGAGATGGTACGTGAGGCGCTTTTTGCCAAACCGATCACCACCGAAGAAACCCATGGGTTCCTGCCGACCTTGTCCTTTACGCCAGAAGCACCGTTCCCATTGGAAGGCCTCAAAGTGAATGTGGGCACCGTCAAAGATGGGAAAATCACCATCGCGGCAACGGGTGTCGACGTTCCGCAAGTTGAGAAATGGTGAATTAATCCGGGCGCCGCAGTCGCGGCGCCCGTTCTGATCCTTAGCCCCGGGCAATATGACCATGCTGGAACTCAACAACGTAGAGGTGACATATTCCGACGTCATCCTGGCGCTCAAAGGCGTGTCCATGACAGTCCGTGCGGGACAATGTGTTGCTCTGCTCGGTGGCAATGGCGCAGGAAAAAGCACGACGCTTAAAGCCATCTCGGGAACGCTCAAATCCGAGGATGGAACCGTTTCGGCGGGGTCCATCGTTCTGGACGGAACTCCCATTCAGAACATGGAAGCCTCGGAAGTCGTGAAGAACGGTCTCATCCATGTGATGGAAGGGCGGCGCGTTTTGCGGCATCTGACGTCAGAGCAAAACCTGATCGTCGGCGGGCACATGGTGCCCAACTCCGCCGAGCTGAAAAAGCGCCTGGACCATGTTTACACCTTGATGCCCCGGCTTGCGGACCTGCGCAACCGCACCTCTGGCTTCATGTCTGGTGGCGAACAACAACTGCTGCTGATCGGCCGGGCCATGATGGCCAGCCCCAAGATCATCGCGATCGACGAACCGTCGTTGGGATTGGCCCCGATGATGGTCCGGGATGTTTATGAAGTGCTCAAGCAGCTCAAGTCAGAAGGCACGACCTTCTTCCTGGTCGAACAAAACAGCGCCGCGGCGCTATCGATCGCCGACTATGCCTATGTGATGGAGAACGGCCGGATCGTGATGGACGGCCCTGCCGACAAGCTCGCTGACAACGAGGACATCAAGGAATTCTATCTCGGCGTAACCGCATCGGGCGAGCGCAAAAGCTATCGAGATATCAAACACTATCGCCGCCGGAAGAGATGGCTGGGATAGAAAGGAGCGAAGATGAGTAACCTGCTTTCCATCAAAGGTCGTACCGCATTTGTAACCGGAGCGGGGCAAGGCGTTGGTCGGCAAGTCGCGCTTTATCTGGCGGAACACGGAGCCGGTGCCATCGTTGTCAACGATTTTCACGCCGAACGGGCCGAAAGCGTTGCCGCGGAAGTGGAGGCAGCGGGTGCAAAGGCTCTGCCGCTCGCCTTCGACGTCTCGGATTTCGACGCGGTTGGCGCGGCGTTTGCCGAAACGCAGACCACATTTGGCGGCGTGGATATTCTGGTCAACAATGCGGGCAACGCCGGGCCGACATCGCGGCTCGACGATCTGGTCCCTTTTTGGGAATCCGATCCCGATGAATGGCGCCGCTGGATGGCCACCAATTTCGATGGGGTGCTGAACTGCACCCGTCACGCCATGCCGTTGATGGTTAACAGTGGCTATGGGCGCATTGTGACCGTCATTTCCGACGCCGGCCGTGTCGGTGAACCGCATCTGGCGGTTTATTCCGGGGCCAAGGCCGGTGCGGCCGGCTTCATGCGGGCAATTGCAAAGGCCGGCGGCCGGTTCGGGATCACCGCGAATTGCGTCGCCTTGGGGGGCACAAGAACTCCGGCTGTCGCCGACCTGATCCCGGATGCAGAGACCGAGAAGCGGGCATTGTCGCAATACGTGATCCGCCGTCTGGGCGAGCCGGAAGACCCCGCCGGAATGATCCTGTTCCTCTGCTCGGATGCTGCCAGCTGGATCACCGGACAGACCTATCCAGTGAATGGTGGGTATTCGTTTGCCTGCTAGAGTAGACATCGACCAACCGCCGCCTCTAGGTGGCGTCGTCCGAAAAAACGCTGTCATTATCTGCCCCGAGTTCAGGGGGCAGATTCGGTGTTGCGGTTTCGAAGCCATCAAATTTCAACGGCTGGACAATAAAAGTCTCGGCCTTGCCGCCGTCATGCGTAATCTTGCGCAGCAGCTGGCGCGCACGCACATGGGGGTCGTCCAACGTTTCGACCAGGGAATTGACCGGACCCCATGGCACCCCCGCCTTATCCAGAAGGTCGCCCCATTCGGCGCGCGTCTTGCCAACCAGAATCGCCGCGATTTCTTCGCGCAGCGCGGCCTTGCGGGCGACACGGTCGCGGCCTGTCAACGGCGCAAGATCCGCCCTGTCGATCACATCGCAGAACGGTTTCCAGAACCAGTCCTCATGCGCGATGGACAAGGTCAAGAGCTTGCCGTCTTTGCAGGTGAACACGCCATAGCCCGGCTCGGCGATAAATTCGCCCAGCGGTGTTCCATTGGCGGCGGGAACGAGGAATGCGGTCAACATCGAAACCACCGCATCCGACATGGACACGTCCACGTAACGCCCCTGCCCTGTGCGCTGGCTCGACACCACCGCCGACAGGATTGCGATCGCCGCGAACAACGCCGCGCCAACATCCGCAAGGGGGATCGGCGGCACAGGGCCGGGCTGCTTTGCATCGGCCTGATCGGCCAGCAAACCGCCAACCCCTTCATAGCTCAGGTCATGGCCAGCCCTGTCACGATAGGGGCCGTCCTGCCCGTAACCCGAAATCGATACATAAACCAGCCGCGAGTTGACACTACGCATGTCCTCGAAACCGGCACCCAAGGCCGCAAGCTTGCCAGGGCGGAACCCTTCGACGATGACATCCGATTCCTTGGCCAGTTCGCGAAACCGTGCCAGCCCCTCGGCCGATTTCAGATCCAACGCAACGCTGCGCTTGCCTCGGTTCAGTGCCCGGAACAAGGGCGGAAATTGCCGGGCCGGATCACCGATGCCCGGGCGTTCAATCATGATCACCTCGGCTCCCATGTCGGACAACAGCATTGTGGCATAGGGACCGGGAAACTGTTCGGCAAGGCTGAGGATTTTCAGGCCGGCCAGGGGTGCAGTGCTCATATCAATCTCCAGTTCTTTTGTTTTCCACGTGCGGGTCCGCCCGAGTGCAGCGTAAATCGCCGCAAAAGACAAGGCGAAAAACCAATAATATGTATAATTATCAGGAGCTTAGCATGAGTGAGGCAAAGCAGACGCTATTCGTTGAGCGGGTCGCAAAAACTGAATGGATTACCTTCCAGCGCACCGAACAGCTCAACGCAATGTCAACGCAGATGCTGCGCGAGATGGCGGCAGCACTGGAATCGGCGCTGGCCGACGATGGGGTGCGTACAATTGTCCTGACCGGCTCTGGCCGGGCATTCTGCGCCGGTGCCGATCTGAAAGAAGTTGCTGGCGCCAAACATGCACCAGGCGAGCCGGATCTTCTGGATCTTGTCGATCACACGTTTGGGCTTATGCGACATGGCCCGAAACCGGTGATCGCCGCAGTGAACGGGCTGGCGATGGCGGGCGGTTTGGAAATGGTGATGGCCTGCGATCTGGTCTTTGCCGCCGAAAGCGCGCAACTGGGCGACGCACATTCCAACTTTGGCGTCTTTCCCGGGGCCGGCGGTGCGGCGATCCTGCCGCGTAGGATTGGCCTGAACCGCGCGAAATACCTGCTGTTCTCGGGCGAGAACGTTTCGGCACGGGACATGATGGACTGGGGACTGGTGAACAAGGTCGTCGCGGACGAAGACCTGCGACAAGCGGTGCAGGCCTTTACCGACAGGCTGGCAGAAAAAAGCCCGGCGGTCTTACGCCGCATGAAGACGGTTTCCAATCGGTCGCTGGACGTGGACGAAACCGCCGCGCTTTCCGAAGAGATGCTGAACCTGCGCGCGCACATGCGATCCTGGGACATGCACGAGGGTCTGTCGGCGTTCAATGAAAAACGAAAACCGCAGTTTCGCGGATACTAGGTCAGGAGGACAAACGATGCAGGACATTTACATCGTTGGCATCGGGATGACGCCGTTCGGAAAGTTCCGGGACAAAACCATCAAGGACATGACCGGCGAGGCCGTCGCCGCCGCGCTTTCCGATGCCCGAGTGACGGCAGATCGTATCGACGGCGCATTCTTCTCGAACGCGGTGCAGGGCCACATGGAGGGCCAGCACATGATCCGCGGCGAAATCGCGCTGCGTGAAATGGGCATTCAGGGCATTCCGGTGGTGAATGTCGAAAACGCCTGCGCCAGCGCCTCGACCGGGTTCAAACTGGCAGTCGATTTCCTCAAGGCCGGCAATGGCGACTGCTGTCTCGCCGTGGGCGCCGAAAAGATGTATTCTGACGACCGTGCGTTGATGTTTTCGGCCTTCGACAGCGGCTGGGACGTCAGCAACAGCGAAGAGGTCGCGCAACGGCTGGCCGATCTGGGTGCAGGGGTCGAGGAACCCGAAGGATCGAAATCGCCCAAGCCCTACAGCGTGTTCATGGATGTCTACGCAGGCTTCGCCCGGCTGCACATGAAGACCTTTGGCACAACTCAGGAACAGTTCGCCGCCGTCGCCGCCAAGAACCATGCGCATTCCGTGCATAATCCACTGGCGCAATACCGAGAAGCCATGAGCGTCGATCGGGTATTGGCCGCGCCGCCGATCACCTATCCGCTGACCCTGCCGATGTGCGCCCCGATCTCGGACGGGGCCGCTGCGGCCGTTTTATGCACCGGCGAGGGGATAAAACGTCTGGGCCTAGATCCCGCGCGCGCGATCAAGGTCAAGGCCGCGATCCTGCGCTCGGGCACCGATCGTCCGCCGGAAGATTACAAGAACCACCTGACCCGGCTTGCCGCGCTTGAGGCCTATGAACAGGCCGGGATCGGCCCCGAGGATATATCGGTGGCCGAAGTGCATGACGCCACGGCCGTGGGCGAAGTGATCCAGATCGAGAACCTCGGATTTGTCGAATTCGGCGAGGGCGGTCCCGCCAGTCTGCGCGGCGAGACAAAGATCGGTGGACGCATTCCGGTGAACCCCTCGGGCGGGTTGGAATCCAAGGGCCACCCGGTCGGTGCCACAGGGATAGGGCAGGTTTTCGAACTGGTCACGCAACTACGCGGCGAAGCTGGCGCGCGTCAGGTCGAAGGGGCAAAGAACGCCATCGCCGAAAACGGCGGGGGGTTGCACGGGGTAGAAGAAGCGGCCGCCTGCGTCACCATTCTGGGCCGTTGAAACAAGGAGACGAACCATGGAAAACGTGATCGCCGCCGCTCAGGCAATCTATACAGATGAGCAACGCATGTTGCTGGAAAACTTCCGCAAGATGGCCGAGGCAGAGTTCGCGCCGCTGGCCGAGAAATACGAGAACCTCGGCCACCCCCCCGATGCGAAAACCCTGAAGTCCCTGTTCGCCAAGGTCGAGGAATTCGGGCTGATCAGCGGCCTGATCCCCGAAGAGGACGGCGGTGCCGGAATCGACCGCATGACCTATGGCATCCTATACGAGGAACTGGCCCGGATATGGGCCGATCTGGCAATCGCGGTGCTGATTCAGGGTCATGCCGTGTTCGCGGTCAACCTCTTGGGAAATGTGGCGCAGAAAGAGGCCTATCTGAAGCCGCTCCTGCGCAGCGAACGGATCTGTGCCACCTGTATTTCCGAACCAGAGGTCGGTTCGAACGTACGCGAGGTCAAGACACGTGCGGACCGCGAGGGCGATAAGATTTTCGTCACTGGCCAGAAGCTCTGGATTTCCAATGGGGCCCAGTCGGATTTCGCCATCGTTGTCTGCAATCTGGACGACGGTATTTCCATGGTCATCGTCGACCGCGATACCGGCAACTACGAGAGCCGCGAATTGCGCAAGCTGGGGCTTGTCGGTGCATCGACCTGCGAATTGTTTTTCGACCGTGCCGAAACCAGCGCTGACCATGTTCTGGGTAATGCAGGCGGCGGCCTGTTCCAGACATTGAAACTGTTTGAGAGCGCTCGCGTGTTTGTCGGCCTGACGAGCATTGGCATAGCGCAGGCGGCGTTGGAATGTGCCGTCAAATATGCGCAGGATCGCCAACAACATGGTAAGCCGATCGGCGGGCACCAGTTGATTCAAGGCTACCTGGCCGACATGGCCACGCACCTGGATGCCGCGCGCCTGTTGTGCCAGCGCGGGCTGCAACTTCTGGACCTGGGCGTGCGCTGTGACACCCAGACCTCGATGGCGAAATGGTATGCAACCGAAATGGCCGTCGAAATCGCCGGCAAAGCGGTGCAGATCCACGGCGGCAACGGCATCACCAAAGAGTTCCCCGTTGAACGGCACTTCCGCAATGCAAAGGTCATGCCGATTCCCGATGGCACCACCGAAATCCAAAAACTGGTCATCGGGCGCAACCTGACCGGGCTTAACGCGTTCTGAAAAGGGCCTTGGCCGCCCCACCGTCGGCGCTCGTCAGCGTCGAGGGTGGGCACGACCCGGAGTGATCGCGATACGGGCGAAGAGTCAGTAGGACTTGGGCATCCCCAATGCCTTCTCGGCCACGTAGGAGAGGATCAACTCCTCGCTGACCGGCGCGATGAAGTTCAGTACGCTTTCGCGAAAGTAACGCTCGACGTGGTATTCCTGCGCGAAGCCAAAGCCGCCGTGGGTGCGCACCGCGCGGAATGCCGCTTCGTAGGCCGCCGAGCCGGCGAGGTTGCGCGCGGTATTGGCCTCCAGCCCGCAGGGCTTGCCCTGATCGTAAAGCGTGGCGGCTTTGTAGGTCATCAGTTCCGCCGCCTGAAGGCGCATCCACACCGAGGCCAGCGGATGCTGGATCGCCTGGTTCTGGCCGATTGGACGGTCGAAGACGACGCGTTCGCGCGCATAGGCGGCCGCCTTTTCCAGTACGTACATCCCAAACCCGACCGCAGCCGCGGCGACAATGATCCGCTCGGCATTCAGCCCGTGGAGCAGGACCTTGAAACCCTCACCTTCCGCGCCGATGCGGTCCTCTTCGGGCACCTCCAGCCCATCAATGAAGATAGCGTTGGAGTCGACCGCCTTGCGGCCCATCTTGGCAATTTCATGCACGTCGATCTTGCTGCGGTCGAAATCGGTGTAGAACACTGACATGCCGTCGGTCGGTCGCTCGCAGTCCTCGATGGGCGTGGTCCGGGTCACCAGCAGGATGTGATCTGCGCGCTGTGCGGTCGAGGTCCAGACCTTGCGCCCGTTGACCACATACCCACCGTCTTCGCGTCGGCGCGCAAAGGTCGAGATATGCGTGGTATCAAGGCCGGCGTCCGGTTCGGTTACGCCGAAGCAGGAGCGGTGCTCTCCGCGGATCAGAGGCGGCAGCATTCGAGCCTTCTGTTCGTCGGTGCCGAAGCCGACCACCGGTTGCAGCCCAAAGATATTGATATGCACCGCGGAACTGGCCGCCGCGCCGTAACGCCCGATCTCCTGCATGACCAGCGATGCCTCTGTGATACCCAGGCCCGATCCGCCATACTGCTCTTCCATCGTGACGCCATAGAAACCGCCCTTTGCGATCTCGGCCGCAAAATCTTCGGGGAAGGTCCCGGTTCGTTCGCGTTCCAGCCAGTAGGCATCGTCGAAACGCGAGCAGATCCTGGCCACCGCGTCGCGGATGGCCCGTTGCTCTTCGGTGAGATCGAAATCCATGCGATCACTCCTTCTTCTGACGTGGGTGTGGTTCGCCCGAATGCTCGGGCGGGGCGGGTTCCGCCATATGCGGGCGCCAGGAGCCGGGATCTCCTGTGGCGAGATTGCCGAACTGGCGCTCGGCGGAAAAGACGTCGCTGCGGATCTGCACGAGGTGAGCCATGACCGGGCGGCCTTCGGGATCGAACAAGCGCGAGACCACATGGGCCACCGGCTCGCTGAGGGTGATGCCCAACAGGTGCGCGGTGGCGATGTCGGCCCGAACGATGGTGATGATCTGGTCGCCCGACAGATCCGTCATGCCGGTGTGGTCGCGCAGCAGTTGCGAATATAGCTGCGTTTCGTCAGCGCCCTCGGGCAGCATCTCGAAATAGCGTTGCGGCAGCCACAGATCGACCAGCGAATACGGCTGCTGCCCGGCGTGATGGCGCTTGCGCACATGAACCAGCGGCGTTTCCATCCCCGTCAGGTCGCGGCCAAGATCGGGAAGCTCCTTACAGGGCGCACGCGACAATATATCTATACGCACCTGTGCCCCGAGCGTCAGCGGATCGTAGGCGGGCGCACGTGGCTCGCTCTCCTCGGCCGCCGCAGTCACGAAGGTGCCCAGTCCGCGCGTGCTGTCGATCATGCCCTCATTGCGCAGAACCCCAAGAGCCTGGCGGACGGTTTCGCGCGCCAGGCCGTATTCGTCGCGCAGGGCCGGAAGGGTTGGCAACTGGCTGTGTATGGGCCAATCGCCGCAGCGAATCTTTTCGCGAAATAGGCTTGCGAGCTTGAGATACAAGGGGATGCCGTCACGCTGCCGAAGCAGTTCCCTGGCCGAGCCTTCCTCCGGGCGGGGACAGTGGCCGACGCCGGTGGTCCGGGTGCCGCTCAAGGCTGGTCGCCGGACCGAGGCACCGCTCCTGTCAGACCGTCGTTTACCGACGAGTCCTGCTCGGGTTGCACAACGACACCGGCCTTTATCAGTTGAGCAACCCTTTCCGGTGAGAAGCCGAACTCTTCCAGGATCGCCGTGCCCTGTGCGCCAAGGGCAGGTGCCGGAAGATCGGGGCCCATCTCGACGCCGCGCATCGTATAAGGGCTTCGGACCCGGCGCATCGGCCCCTGCTGGGGATGGTCATAATCTTCTATCAGGCCAACGGCGCGGACATGCGGATCGTCGGGCAGGTCCTCCATCGCCATCACTGGGGCATTGGGAATATCGAGGGCATCGAACAGCGCCTGCCACTCTGCGGTGGTCCGCTGCGGCAGGATATGCGTTACAACAAGTTCATAGAGTTCGGGAAAATGCCGCTGTGCGGTCGCCGCGTCGGTCATCATGGGGCCGTCGGCCACGTCGTCGCGACCCACAGCACGCAGAAACCGCTGCCATTGATCGAATTTGTAGATCCCGTGCGCGATGAAACCGTCGCTGGTTTGCGCTGGTTTGCGGAATGGACTCATGACCCGCGCATAGCCGAACCCGCCTTCCGGAGGCCGGAAGGCCGCCCCGTTGAAATGCTGGCTCAACATCACCGATATCATCGTTTCGAACATCGGCGTTTCGATGTAGCACCCTTCGCCGGTGGTGCGCTGCCGGAACAGGCCGGCCAGCATCGCCTGACCCAGCGCCAGCCCGGTGATCTTGTCGGCGGCCACCATCGGCACAAAGGCGGGGGCACCTGCGTTGCGCCCGTTGGCCTCGGCCAGACCCGACCGGGCCTGAATCAGGTCATCGAAGGCGGGCAAGTCGGCATAGGGCCCGTCCTGCCCGAACCCGATCGCGGCGCAGTAGACGATGCGCGGATTGACCTCCCGCACGGCGTCATATCCAAGACCCAGCCGCTCGATCGCAGGCACTCGCATATTGTGAACCACGATGTCCGCCTGACTCAGCATCTCCAGCAGCGCCGCACGCCCTTCGGGGGATTTGAGATCAAGCGCAATGCTGCGTTTGTTCCGGTTCACCGCCATCCACTGAGCGGTCATACCCGGCACGCGCGAGGCGCCGAGGCGCCGATAATAGTCGCCTTCCGGCGCTTCGACCTTGATCACATCAGCGCCGAAATCGCCCAGGAACTGGGTGGCGTAGGGGGCCAGGAGAATATGGCCCAGCTCTACCACGCGCACCCCGTCGAGCATTTGAAACATGATTCCCCCCCCCGGCACCGGATCGGCTGCACCGACCGCACGCTACAAAAGACTAAAAGACTGTATTGCTAGTTTTTTTGCACGGGGAGCGTTGACATGCAAGGGGGCCTTGCTAAGTTTGGCGCCACAATGAGGCTAAGGCGGCTCGTTTCCGGCGTGGAAATCGCCGATGGAAATGGCCCGAAATAGCGCCAAAAAAAAGGGGGGGGGTGGCCGCAATGGAACCGCCGAAGAAAAGGGGGGGCGCGCGCGGCCTGTTGGCCGTTTCGCGGGGGCTGGCCGTGCTAGAGACCGGGTTTGCGGCGCTGGCCTGTGTCGCACTGGCGGTGATCATGCTGATCGTGGTCGTGGATGTTGCGATGCGCTACGCGCTTTCGATGCCACTGGGCTGGTCCTACGACCTGATCGGTCTCTACCTTGTGGTCACGGTATTCTTCCTGATGCTGCCCGACACACTCCATCATCACGGGCACGTGGCAATCGATCTGTTCCAAAACATACTTCCGCGACGGGTTCGCCATCTGGGGCAGGCGGTGGGCTATGCTGCAGGGGCAGTTGTCATGGCGCTGATCGCGTTCGAGGCCTGGGGCCGCTTCCAGAGCGCCTATGCCGGGCAGGACCGGATCGCCGCGCTGGTCCCATGGCTGACCTGGCCGGCCTATCTGGTCGTCCTGATTGGCACCGCGCTGCTGACGCTGCGCCTGATCTACCGGGTGGTCGGGCACGCGTTTTCCATCTTCTCGCGCCACGATCTGGTTGAAATGCCGCCCCCGCCCGAGACCACCGCGCTCCAAGGGGAGGACGTCCTGTGACGGTGGCTCTGGTAATTGCGCTTCTGGCCGGGCTGCTTGTGATCGGGCTGCCGGTGGCCTTGGCAATGGCGATTTCGGGGTCTGTAGGGCTCTATCTGTTCGGCGGCATGGCGGTACTGGGCGGCATCCTGAAGACTGCACCCCTAAGTACCGCGAATTCCTACGAAATCATCACCATCCCGATGTTCATCCTGATGGCCGAATTCGTGATCATCTCGGGCGTGGCGCAAGATCTCTTTCGCGCTGCAACCATTTGGGTCGGCCGTCTCCGCGGCGGCCTGGCCATGGCTACCGCGGTAGCCGGGGCGGGCTTTGGCGCGATCTCGGGGTCGAGCACGGCAGCGGCGGCAACGCTGGCATCCACTTCGATCCCGGCGATGATCGACGAAGGCTACGACCCCAAGCTGGCCAGCGGCGTCGTGGCGATTTCGGGCACACTGGCGATGTTGATTCCGCCATCTGTGGCGCTGATTCTCTATGGGATCATTGCCGATGTCTCGGTCGGACAGCTGCTGGTGGCGGGGGTGATACCGGGGATTCTGGTCGCTCTGACCATCATGGCCACGGTCGCGGTTCTGGTGCGGATTGATCCCTCGGTCGCGCCTGCCGGCCAGCCTTACAGCTTTCGCGATAAATTTGCGTCGCTGTCGCGTGTCGGGCCAATGCTGCTGCTGTTCCTGGCCGTCACCGGCACGATCTACTCGGGCATTGCCACGCCGACCGAGGCATCGGGGATCGGCGCCTTCGGCGCGATGCTGCTGGCGCTGCACGAGCGCAAACTGGGATTCAGCCAAGCCTGGGGTTGCCTGAGACGGGCGGCGCAGACCACCTGCATGATCCTTTTCGTGATCCTCGGCGCGCATATCTTTGGCTATTTCTTCACCCTCACGCGGGTGACCAACGATTTGACCCAATGGATCGGCGGCCTTGGTATTTCGCCGATGGGGGTGATGGTGGTGATCCTGATCATCTACGTCTTTCTGGGTGCCTTCATGGACCAGATCGCCATCCTCATCCTGACGGTGCCGGTGCTTTTGCCGCTGGTCCTGTCGCTGGGCTTCGACCCGATCTGGTTCGGGGTGATCGTCGTGGTGACGGCCGAGGTCGGCATGGTCACTCCGCCGCTGGGCATGAATGTCTTTGTGGTGGCCCGATATACCCGGCGACCCTTGGGCGAAATCTTTCGCGGGACGTTTCCGCATGTTCTGGCGCATTTGCTGGTGATCGCGTTGCTCACTGCATTTCCCGTGCTGGTGCTGTGGCTGCCCTCGACAATGAACTGACGACGTCGGCCTGCGCAATAGCGCCAGTCCATAACCCTAAAAGACAGGAGGAGAATGAAATCATGACCAGAATATCCAAATTCCCATCGCCCTTACGGACAGCGGGCTGGGCCCTGAGCGTTGCCTTGCTACCGCTCGCCGTGCAGCCGGTTGCAGCGCAGGAGATCGAACTGCGCGCGGCCGACAGCCTGCCCACCGGCCATTACATTGCCCAGAGCCTGATCGAACCTTTCATGGAACGGGTGAGCGAGCGGACCGGGAAAACCGAGTTCGCGTACTTCCCGGCTCAGCAACTCGGCAAGGCCAAGGACCTGCTCTCGCTGACCCAGACCGGCGTGACCGATATCGGCTATGTCGGCCCCTCCTATGTCAGCGACAAGATGCCCCTTTCGGCGGTCGGGCAGTTGCCCGAGGCGTTTTCGACGTCGTGTGAGGGCACGATGGCCTATTGGGAGATCGCCAAGCCCGGCGGCGCGCTAGACCAGGCCGAATTCGCGCCGAACGGCGTGCGCCTGCTGATGGCGATGGTGCTGCCGCCCTACAACCTGCTGACGTCGAGCCGTGAGATCACCGGTTTGGACAGCATGGACGGCCTGAAGATCCGCAGCACTGGCGGCGCGCTTGACCTGACCGTCCAGAAAATCGGCGGCGTGCCGGTGCAGATGCCGGCGCCCGAAGTGCGCGAGGCGCTGTCGCGCGGGACGATCGACGCCGGGCTCTTCCCCTATCCCAGTGTCACCCCTTACGGAATGGAAACATTCCTTGACTGGGGTACGCAGGGGATGAACTTTGGTTCCTTTGTCGCGACCTACGTGATCAGGCAGGAAAAGTGGGACAGTCTGCCCGAAGACGTCCAGCAGGCGATCACCGAGATCGGCGAAGATTTGACTAGGGAAGGATGCGAAACTGCCGACCGCCAGAACCTTGAAGTCAAGCAGCAGATCGCCGAGGCGGGCGTGACCTTCGTTGACCTGCCCGCCGGAGATGTCGAAAAGCTGAACCAGATCCTGTCGACGGTTGGGTCCGAATGGGCCGAGCAACTCGATGCCCAAGGCAAGCCCGGAACCGAGATCCTGGAAGCCTTCCGGTCCGCGCTGAAAAGGAACTGATACCAGATCGTGGTCGGCCCGGCTCCTGTGTCGGGCCAGGCCACCAAAAACGCGCAGAAGTCAGCCGGTGGGTGCATCTGAATCCTGCCCTTCGACACTCAGCCTGGTCGTCCGTTATGCAGCTGAAGTCCGGGCGAGCCGTGCATACGTTCGGCCACATTGATCTGGCGTAGATGCGCCTCGCCGGTCCCGATCTCGGCGACGAGTTGATGCGCGAACGGCGCGGGCGAATTGGGTTTCGGCGATATGGCGCAGATGGGCGGCAGCGAGAGTGTCCGACCTTTTGTGTATGACTGATCCGGTCCATGCTTCATCGAAAGGACGCATGAATGACCATCTCGAAAGAAATCCTGGATGGATAACGTACAGGATCTTCCGCACATTTGATTCCGGCGATGGTTCCTTTCAGACTGGCTGACCCGGACGGTCAGAAGGATATACTTGGGACAACGATCATGCAGCGCCCGGCCCAACCGGAAGAAGTAGCCGGGGCGGTGCCGTTTCTGGCGTCCGACGAGGCATCCTATATGACCGGATCCGAAATGGTGGTCGATGGCGGCTATACCGCGCAGTAAAATGGGCGGAGCCGGAAGCTTGGGACAGGCGGGTCCGGTTGGCCGCGAACCGATCCTGGCCAGCCGGGCACCGGCTGCCCGCCTGGCCTGGTTCCGTCAGGCGTCGGCGCGCGGAAGGCGGATTTCGGACAGAACCTCCTCCGTGTGCTCGCCCAGCCGCGGTGGCAGCCGGCGCACCCGGCCGGGGCTGTCCGAGAACTGGACCGGTATCCGGAGCGTCACGACGGCGCCCTCTGTCGGGTGCTCGTGGCGCTCGAAATACCCGGTTTGAACCAGATAGGGATCAACCAGCAGATCCTCCAGGCTGTTGGCCGGTCCATTCGGCACGTCGGCCGCGTCGAACCGGCGGCGCCACTCGGCGGTTGTATTCCCCGCGATTGCCTCGGCGAGGAACCAATATAACTAGTCAATGTGATCGGTGCGCAACTCTGCTGTGGCAAATCGTGGATCGTCGCGCAGCTCGGGCCGGCCTATGGCGTCGAAGAGACGCAGCCACTGGTTGTCCATCGCCGCCATCACACAGATGTGCCCGTCCTGCGTTGGATAAGGTCGATGATGGGGCGAGAATACCCGGCTGTAACCCATGCCCAGATCGGGCCGGTCGAGCGTTGCGCCCCAGAGATGCTCGATCAGATTGAAGTTGACCATCGCATCCATCATCGGCACGTTTACCTGCTGCCCGTGGCCGGTGCGCTCGCGCCAGACGAAGGCCATCGCGATGGACGATGCCTGGATGTAACCGCATAGTTGTCGGCGATTACCGTGGGTAATAGCGCGGCTCATCGGTGGCCCGGGCCATCATCCCGGCTACGCCGCTGGCGCCCTGGATCACATCGTCGAAAGCAAGCCAGTCGCGGCGCTCACCATCCAGCCGGAAGCCAGAAGACGAGGCATGAATGATGCGGGAATTGACCGCGCGGATCGCCTCGTAGTCGACGCCCAGCCGTTCGGCGGCGCCGGGGCGTATCGAATGCACCAGCACGTCCGCGGAACGCACCAGATCAAGGAGCGCGGCCCGCGCGTCGGGTTTCTTCAGGTCGAGCACGACCGAGCGTTTGTTGCGGTTTGTATTGAGGAACAGTGCCCCCATCTTCGGGTTGCGCGACGGTCCCACCTGGCGTGTGTAGTTGCCGTCGGGTGACTCGATCTTGATGACGTCGGCCCCCATGTCGCCGAGGATCTGGATCGCCACCGGTCCAAGCACGTTGACCGAAAGATCAAGCACCCTGTAACCCGCAAGCGGTCCGTCCCCCTCGGCTGGCTGCTGCGGCTGACTGTCCATTTTCTTTTCCCTTTGCGGTATCGCACCCTTCGAGTCAGCAATGCGCGCCGTAGTCTGGCGGTCAGTCGACCCGCGACCCAAGGGCGCAGCGCCGCGAGCGAAGCTTGCGATCGCTGTATTGCTGTTCTGACGGCGTGCGTGGTCGTGGCGCTTCCGTGACGAACTTGTCCCATAGGGCCTCCTTCCATTCCTGCGAAAGGATCACACCATTAAACCGTGGGATCAAACACCTAAGCCGAAGAAATCGTGATGCCGGCGATCGTCGCCATGTCGGGAGCGATCGCCGTGACCGGACAGGATGCGCAAAAGGGGATCGCAGTTGCCCTTGAGCACATCAACGCCGATGGCGGCGTCGCCGGTCGGCCGCTGAAGATCCAACTTTACGACACACAGGGCAATCCCGGGGTGGTGCGCCAGGTGATGGAGCGGTTGACCCGCCTCGAGCGGGCTCCGGTCATCCTTGGCTGCGAGATCAGCGCAGGCACATCGGCTGCGGCGCAGTTCGCCGAGCAGGCGCGGGTTCCTCACCTGAACTCGCCGGCGGTGTCGGCCGAGCTCCTCGAGCGCGGTTACAAATGGTATTTCTCCGATCAGATCACAGCCGATACCGAGGCGGCCACGGTCGTGGAATTCTTCGAACACCTGATGACGCAAGGCGACGTCGTCCCGGCGTTGCTTTATGAAGACAGCCCGCGCGGCGCCGGAACCATCGAGCGGATCGAAGTTCTGCTGGAGGAGCGGGGCATCGAGATCGCCGCCAGCGCGCCGTATTCGCGCAGCGATCGCAACCTTCTGCCGCCGGTCAAGCGGGTGCAGACATCGAGTGCCAACATGGTGATCTGGGCCGGCTACACCGAAGATGTGGTGACCAAGCTCCAGGCAATGCAGCAGCATGACTTCAAGCCCTACATTGTCGGAATCAGTGGCGGTCCGGTTGATGTGCGCACCCCGCAACTGGTGGACAGGGGCTTCGTCGAGGACGTCAATCTCAGCACGGTGGACTACTTAAATCCCGACATGGACCGCGCCCAGCGTTTTGTGAAGGCTTACGAGTAACGGCACGGCATCGTGCCGTCAAGCTATGCGTCGATGTGCAACCGCGGTGTCTACACGCTGAAGGCCGTGCTGGAGAAGACGCTTGAGTCCGGCCAGAAACTGACGACCGAGAACCTTCGCGCCGCCATCCTTAAGATCGACATCCCCGGCGATCAGCTGATCTCGCCGTTCTCGCGGATCAAATTCGACGAACACGGCAGGAACGTCGGATCGCAGAACCTGATCGCGCAATGGAAGAACGGCGGCACGAAAAAGGTCACGATCTGGCCGCCAGAGGTGGCTGTGGAAGAGCCCAATCCTCTGAACTGATGCGAAAACTATAACCGGGGCCCAAGATGAAGCTGTCGATCGAGTCTCTCGTCTCCGGTTACGGTCTGCTCGACGCGCTCCACGGCGTCAGCATCGAGATCGGCCGAGGGCGAGGTCGTGGCTGTGATCGGACCGAACGGCGCGGGCAAATCCACCCTTCTGCGCACGATTTCGGGCCTTGTGGCCGCCCGTTCCAGAGCGATCCGCCACGATGGCAAGGAAATCGGCGGTTTTGCCGCCAGCGAGATTCCGCGCCTCGGCCTCGTCCATGTTCCTGAGGCGCGGCACGTCTTCGGGTCACTCACGGTCGAGCAAAATCTGATCGTGGGTGCGAGCGCCGCACTCGACGCGAAAGACCGAAAGGACGCCCTTTCCGATGCTGAGCCAGAAGGCCCGCGAACTTGCCGGAGGGCTCTCAGGCGGTCAGCAGCAGATGCTGGCGATCGGGCGCGCTTATGGCCCGGCCCAGCATGATCATGCTCGACGAGCCGTCGCTCGGCCCCGCGCCTCTGATGGTCGAGCAGATGTACGAGGCCCTCGACGGTCGGCGCCGCACCGGCCTGAGCATTCTTCTGGTGGAACAGGATGTCTACATGGCGCTGGATTTCGCCAGCCGCGCCTATGTTCTGGAAAACGGGACAATCGCCCTCGCCGCAGCCTCTGACGTCTTGCGCCACGACGATCACGTGCGCCGTTCGTATTTGGGAATCTGACCCGCCCTGTGCCCGCATTCCGCCTGCCATTCAGACCGGCAGCGGCGACAGACCGTGCGCAAACTGCGGACCGATCAGCCCCGTAGCGCCGAGATGCCCAGGGCCCCCTGTGCCAGAAGCAGCGCCTGAAGCTGGTTGGTGCCTTCAGCGATCGTGAGATGTCGCACATCGCGATAATAGCGCTCGACGGGGAAATCACGGGTGTATCCGGCCCCGCCGTGCACTTGCAGGGCAGTCTCGCAAACCCGCAGAGCCGTATCGGAGTTGTGACGCTTGGCCATGGAACAGGCCCGGCCGCGATCCGGTGCCCCGCGATCCAGCGCGTCAGCGGCCCGGCACGCCAGCAACCGCGAGGTTTCCACGCCAGTCAACATATCTGCGATCATCTGCTGGACCAGTTGAAACCCGCCGATCTTGCGTCCGAACTGTTCTCGCGCGCCCGCATATCGCAGCGCCGCCTCATAGGCGGCAATTGACAGGCCCAGGCAGGTGAAAGAAACGAAACAGCGCCCCACGTTCAGATAATGCTTGGCGATGGCGAACGCCTCGCCCTCGGCGCCGATCAGGTGGTCTGCGGGCAGCAATACGTCCTCAAACAGCAGCTCGCCTAGCGGGCATGAATTCATGCCCATGCTGCGGACCTCTCGGGTTGAAAACCCTGCTGTTCCCGCCTCGACCACGAAGGCCGATACCTCCGCGCGTTCGCCGTCGCCCGACCGCGCGAAAACCACCCCGAGATCGGCCCCGGTCCCGTTGGAGATATACAGTTTGCGTCCGTTCAGCCGCCAGCCATCACCGTCGCGCCGGGCCCGTGTTTCCACGTTGCTGGCGTCCGAGCCGACGTTCGGCTCGGTCAGCGCAAAAAAGGCTGTCTTGCGACCCGAAACCAGATCGCCCAGCCACCTTGCCTGTTGCTCCGGCGTTCCATGCTGCGCGACGATCATCAGGACAAGGTTCGACGTGCTGACGATGCTGCGCAGCGACGGCCATACCTGAGACAGCTCGCACAGCAGCGCGCAATATGTCAGATAATCAAGCCCGGCACCGCCTTGCGCCTCTGGCAAAAGACCGCCCAGCAGGCCGAACTCGCCCATCTTCTGCAACACTTCGGGCGGCGGCGGACGGTGGGCATCCTCGTGCGCCTCGACCAGGGGCGCCACCTCGGCGTCAAGGTATTTGCGGAAGCTGCGCCGCGCCGTTTCCTGCCAGTCGTCCAGCTCAAACTGCATCGGTCCTCACTCCAGCTTTTCGGCTTGGTCCAGAATTTCGGCCTGATGCTCGCCCACTGCCGGGACGTGGCCCGCCGGATCACTCATCCCAGCCATCGGCACCGGGAAGGCCATCACCTGGGCCGCGCCGGCTGAGCGCACCATCCCGCGCGCCTTGAGCTGCGGGTCCCGGGCCAGATCCTCCAGCCCGTTGACCGGGGCGAAGGGAACATCCTCGGCCTCGAAGATCTCCGCCCAATGCGCATAGGGACGCGCGGCGATCAGCGGGGTCAGGGCGGCGCGGATATCATCCGTGCGGTCGGTGCGTGCGGCGAAGTCGTCAAGCGCAGGATCGTCGAAGCCCGTCATCCCGGTGGCACGGATCAGGCGGCGGAAGAAATGCGTCTCGATCGCGCCGATGGTGATGTATTTACCGTCGGCGGTCGCGAAGATACCATAGGCGGCGCGGCGCAGGATATCGGCCTTTGTGATCTCGCGCCCGGCCTGGCGTCCGGCGTCCCACACACCGTAGCGCGGGGCGACCCAGCTGGCCAGCGCGTCGGTGATCGCCACGTCCAGATACTGGCCCCGCCCCGTGGCGTCGCGTCCGTGCAACGCAGCAAGAATGGTGATGATGGCATACATGGCTGCCGAGAGATCCCCGATCGGCACGCCCGTCGTGTATTCAGGCGGTCCGTCGGGCGCGCCCGAGATCGCCACCGCGCCCGCCATCGCCGCGTAGTTGAGATCATGCCCCGGCCAGTCGCGCGCCGGCCCGGTCTGACCATAGCCGCTGACCGAACAGTAGACGAGGCCGGGATTGAGCGCCGAAAGCGTCTCATAGTCGATGCCCAGCCGCGCGGTCACGCCCGGGCGATAACCCTCGATCACGACGTCCGCCCGTTTGGCCAGCCGCAGGAAAGCCGCGCGGTCTGTGTCATCCTTTAGGTTCAGGGCGATGCTTTTCTTGCCGCGGTTCACGGCGGCAAAGAGGCCGGGGAACATGGCGCGCGCGGCGTCGCCCGCAGGACGTTCGACCTTGATGACCTCGGCCCCCATCTCGGCCAGTTGCTGCGTTGCATAGGGCCCAGGCAGAAGCTCGGTCAGATCGAGAACGCGAAGCCCCGAAAGCGGTGCAGTGCCGGTCATTTTTGCTCTCCTGTGCTGTCTGCGCGGTCCGGGTCGGCAATCCCGGCGCATTCCGCCGAGTCGTCCTGTTCCAGGATCATGTCCCAGATCTTCTGACCCTGCGGATTTTCGAGCTCTTCCATCAGATGCGCCAGAAGCCCGGCGGATCGGCCAATCAGGGCGAAGGCCCGCGCCCAGATCGGGGCAAGCCCCATGTCCGAAACGGTGGCCCCGACCGCGCCGGCGGCGTTGATGGGCAGCAGACGTCCATATTCCTCGCGGGCGGCGGCCTCGACGGCCGCCATGAAGCGCCAGTGCCGCCCGTCGAACCCATTCTCGCCGGCGATCCGGCGCAGGACCGGCGTGCGGGGGTCGCCGTCGACATGGATCGGATGACCGAGGCCTGGCACGATCCGGCGCGCCGCGCGAAAGGCGCGCACGGCCTCTTGCGCGCGGGCGGCATAGGCTGCGTCGTCGTCGCTGTCGGACAGCTCGCCGATCTCGTCGCGGGTAAAGGCCGCGGCGTTCTGCATGGTGCCGAGAAAATGGTTCCCCGCGCCCAGCAAGCCCGCGGCCACCGCACCCTGAAGCGATTCCGGCGCGCCGAGAATGGTCATCCGCGCGGCGATGGCGCTGGGGGTAAGGCCGTGATCGGTGGCGGTGACGATGATCGCGTTGGTCATCGCGCGGGTGCGGGCATCCGGCTCTTTCCCCGTGGCGGTGAAATAGATCATGTCGACGAAATCCATCTTGCCCAGGATCTCATCGGCCAGATCGCGCCCGCGCACATAGATGCGGTCGCGGGTGGTGAAACCGATGTCCGTCTTTACCGTCATTGCCTTGCCTTTCCTTCTATCTCGGTCGGAGCGCGCAGGATCACCGCGTCAAGCACCGTCGCACCCGCCGGACCGGCGCGCACCGGATTGAGATCCATCTCCGCGATGTCGCCGCGCGCACCCAGGGCGGCCAGGATCACGAGAAGATCGGCCAGCGCGCCCAGATCGGCGCCGGGGCGGCCGCGCAGCGGACCCAGCAGTGCGCGTCCGCGGATCTCGTCGATCATCGCCAGCGCCTCGTCCCGCCCAAAGGGCGCGGCGCGGTGCGTGACGTCAGAAAGCGCCTCGACCATCACGCCGCCGAGGCCGAAGCTCACCACCGGGCCGAACACCGGATCGCGGTGCAGTCCCGCCATCACCTCGACGCCCGGCCCCTGTTCCATGCGCTCAACCAGAGCGCGCTCCAGCCTGTGCCCCTGTGCTGAAAGCGATGTCATCATCGCGCCCCAGGCCGCCGCCAGCGCCTGCTCATCCATCAGCCCGACGGCCACGGCCCCGGCTTCGGTCTTGTGCAGAAGACCGGGCACCAGCGCCTTGAGCACCACCGGAAAGCCGATCCCGCGCGCCGCCTCGCCTGCCTGTCTGGCACTGGTCACGACCCGTCCTTCGGGCACGGTCAGACCCAGGTCGGCCAGCACCGCCTTGGCGGCAGCCTCGTCAAGCTCGCCGGGCGGAAATGCGGGTAGAGCAAGCGTGGAGGTCCCCGAGGGGCTCCAGTCGCCGCGCCAGATCAGCCGCTTCAACGCCGTCACTGCCTTGCCGAGGCTGCGAAAAGGCGCCAGCCCTGCCGCGTTCAGCGTGGCATAGCCAGCGGCGCGATGCCCGCTCATCCAGACCGGCAGGAGCAGAGCCGGGCTGTCCGGCGCCAGCGCGACCATGTCGTCGGCGGACCGGTCGGTGATCGGGCCGTAGTCGGCGGGAATCGGCAGAAGCACAACATCGGTGGCCGGGTCCCGCGCCACCAGCGACAGGCAATCGCGGTTGAGCTTGTCTTGGGTGAAGACCTGGGTGGTCAGGTCCACCGGGTTATCGACCGCCGCATAAGACGGGGCCAGCGCACGCAACCCCGCGCGGGTGCCGGGGGCCAGTTCGGACAGGATCAGCCCGGCGCTGCCCACCATATCGGCGGCCAGCGCCGCTGTGCCACCCGAGAAGGAATAGACGCAGATCCCCCGCCGCGGGGCGATGCCGACGCGCTCGAACAGCGCCACCGTATCGATCAATTCGTCCAGATCCTCCACCTCGACGATGCCATGCTGGCGAAACAGTGCCGAGGTGACCGCCGCCGATCCGGCAAGCGCGGCGGTGTGCGAACGGGTGGCAGCAACGCCATAGTCCGACTTGCCCACCTTCATCGCCACCACCGGCTTGCCGGCGCGAGCAGCGGCGCGGGCAGCTGCCAGAAAGCGCGGCCCGTCGCGGAAGCCTTCGGCGAGAAGGGCGATTACCTTTATGTCGGGATCGCCCACCATGTGGTACACGACATCGGCCATGGTCAGGTCGGCTTCGTTGCCGGTAGAGCACCACAGGCCAACGCCGATACCCCGTTCGCTTGCCTGGATGAAGGCGCGGCCAAGTCCGCCGCCCTGGGTGACAAGCCCAATGCCGCCGCCCAGCGTGTCGTTCTTGAATACCGGTGAAAAGGTCAGCCCAAGGCGGCGGTTGATGTTGCTCAGCCCTGGCGAGTTCGGCCCGTAGATGCGCATCCCGCTTTGCCGGGCGATTTCAGCCATCTCGGCTTCGACGGCACGGCCCTCATCCCCGGTTTCGCCAAAGCCAGAGGTGAAGACCACCGCAAACCCCGTTCCTGCTGCCGCGCAATCGCGCAAGGCGCCCACCACCGCATCGGCTGGAAGGCACACCACCGCCACATCGACGGGGCCAGGCAAGGCCGACATTGCAGAATAGGCGCGCAAACCATGCACCCTTTCACGCCCGGGGTTGACCGGAAAGATCTGCCCATCGAAGTCGGAATGCTCGGCAAGGTTCAGCAAGGTGTCGCTGCCCACGCTACGGGGCCTTTCACTGGCGCCCAGGATCGCCACGCTGCGTGGCGACAAGAGCCGCGAAAGATCGGGAAAGTCGCGGGCGACCACCGGCTCAGCCACCTTGCGGCGCCCGCCGGACGAGCAGTTTCCAGACCCCTTCCACCACGGTTTCGCCACGCTGGTTGATGACCTCGCGCCGGAACGACAGGATGCCGCGTTCGGGTTTCGAAGTCTCGCGCTTCTCGGCTACGGTAACGCGCACGCCAATCGTGTCGCCGATGAAGGTGGGGTTGGGAAAGCTGCACTGCATGTCGAGCAACCCCAGAAGCGAGGGTTCCAGGAACGTGTTCATCAGCATCCGCGTGGTCAGCCCGGACATCACCGACACCACCAGAAGCCCGTGCGCGATACGCTGGCCAAAGGCCGAATCGGCGGCATATTCGGCATCGACGTGCAGCCGGTTGAAGTCGCCTGACAGGCAGGCGAAATTAGCCACGTCGGCCTCGGTGATGGTACGGGTGGGGCTATCGAACTGGTCGCCTTCGTTCAGGTCCTCCCAGTAGAGTTGCTGGCCCTTGAGGGCCGAAAGATCGGGCCGTGTCATTGGGTTTCCTCCTCTGGCAGCGCTAGCACTGCCTCTTTCAGTTCAGCCTTGAGAACGCGGCCGGTCAGGTTGCGCGGCACCGCCGTCATAAAGACCACGCGCCGCGGGCGCTTGTATCGGTCAAGCCGGGTTTCGGCATGGGCGATCACATCGGCCGCTGTCAGCTGCGCGCCCGGCGCGGGCACGATCACTGCGCAGATCGCCTCGGTCCAGTGCGGATCGGGCAGGCCGATGCAATGCGCCTCGGCAATCGCCGGGTGGCCGGCCAGCGCCTCCTCGATCTCGGGGGCGTAGACATTGATGCCGCCGCTCTTGATGATGTCGCGCTTGCGACCCGTGAACCAGAGCAGCCCTTCGTCGTCGATCCGGCCCAGATCGCCCACGGTCAGATAGTCGCCGCGCCGGGTTTCAGCGGTCAGCGCCTCATCCTTGTAATACCCGTCGTAGCGGCTTTCGCTGCGGGTGCAGATCTCGCCGACCTCGCCCTGCGGCACCTCGTTTCCATCGTCGTCCAGCAGTTTGAGTTCCACCCCGAAGAAGGGGCGGCCGACGCAGTTGCCCGCAAGGTTGCGGCGCAGATCCCGAGCGGTCAGGTTGGCATAGGGTCCTGCTTCGCTGGAGGCGGCATAGATCATCAGCGCATCGCCGAACTTGTCGAGCGCGGCACGCTTGAGGTCGAGATACATCTCGCCGCCGCCAGATTGCAAAGTCCCCAGCGACGACAGATCGGCGCTCGCGAACCCCTCGGCCTCGACCATCCGCTGGAGCATGGCGGGCAGCAGCATGGTGGCGGTCAGCCGCTCGTCTTCGATCAGCCGTAGCGCGGCGGCCCCGTCGAAGCGGCGCATCAGATAGACGCTGGCACCCAGATAAAGCGGCAGCAGCGTATAGGTGCAGCCGGCCGACAGGCAGATCGGCAGCGCCGACAGCGCCCGGTCGTCGGGGCGGAAACGCTGCTCGATGGCGCGTTCCTCCATGCCGAAGAGACTGCGCAGCGCGCCCTTGGGCTTGCCGGTGGTCCCCGACGTGTGCAGCATGATCGTGGTGCCGTCCTGCCCTTGCGGCGGATCGGGCGGTGTGTCTGCCAGAAGGTCCGACAGGCGCGGCAGTCCTTGCGGGGCCCCGTCGCCGATGGTGACGATGTCGTCCACCACGGTCCGGAACAGATCGGCATGATCCAGCGCCGCATCGCCCAGCAGCAGGGTTTTGCTGTCCGAGCGGGCAACCACATCGGCCATGACTTCGGGCGCGATGCGATAGTTGATCGGTGCGGGAATTGCGCCTAGCCCCGTCACCGCCACATAGGCGGCAAGGAAATCGGGATGATTTTCCGAGATCACCGCCACCTTGTCGCCCGGTCCGATGCCGCGCCGCGCCAGCACCGTCATCATCCGTTCCACCCGGTCAAGGAAATCCGTATAGGTCTGGCTCCTCCCCTCGAACACCACCGAGGGTTTCGTGGGGAACCGCCGCGCGTTCAACCTCAGGGCCTGGAGAAAGGTCATCGGCATGGCCGCCTCCTCAGGTGAAGGCCGAGATCCCGAGAACCTCGCGCCCTATGATCAATGTCTGGATTTCCGATGTGCCTTCGGGGATCAGCCCGCCGCGCGTGTCGCGGAACAACCGTTCGACGGGGTAGTCGGTCGAATAGCCCAGCCCGCCGTGCGCCTGCAGCGCCATCGAGGCCACCTCATGCGCCGCCTCGCTGGCATAGAGCTTGGCAATCGAGCATTCCTTGCGCCCAGGCAGACCCGCGTCCAGCGCTTGGGCGGCACGGTCAGTCAACGCGCGCGCCGCTTCGGTGCGGATGGTCATGTCGACGATCAGCTTCTGCACCAGCTGATAGCTTCCGATCACGTTGCCGAACTGCTTGCGCGTCTTGACGTAATCGGTGGACAGGTCCAACGACCGCTGCGCCGCGCCCACCGCGCCCGCCGCCACGTTGAGCCGGCCATAATTCAACCCCGTAAGGATCGCCTTGAGGCCCTTTCCCGCAGGACCCAACAGGTTTTCCTTTGGCACCTTTGCGTCTTGAAAGGCCAGCTGCGATGTCGCGGTGGCCTTGATGAACATCGTGCCCACCCGCGAAGCTTCGAAATCGGTCTCCTCGAGGTCCACGATGAACAGACTCAGATCGCCATCACAGCCTTCCGTGAATGTCCGTGCCACCAGGATTCCGACCCGGCCGTTGACGCCGTTCGTCGTCCACAGCTTGCCGCCATTGATCAGCCAGTGGTCGCCCTTGTCCTCGGCGCGGGTCTGCACCGAGGCAACATCAGAGCCGTGGTCGGGTTCGGTGATCCCCACCCAGACCGGCATCTGGCCAGCCATGACGGGTTTCAGCCACTTTTCCTTCTGGCGCGCATCGCCCAGGTGGTGGAACAGTGCGATCACGATGTTCACGGTGTTGAGCAGAACCCGGAGTGAAAGCCAGCGGTATCCTGCTTCCTCCATCATCATCGCCCAGGTGCGATAGCTGAGGCCGTAGCCACCGGCCTCTTCCGAGAGAAGCCCGCCAAGATAGCCGAACTGGCGTAGCTCGCCCATTATCGCCCAGGGCAGATCGCCCGTCGCCTCGCATTGCGAGATGCGCTCTTCGGTCAGCTCGCGCGCCATGAAGCCCCGGATGCTGTCTCGCAGCATCCGCGTCTCTTGATCCTCGACACAGGCGGAGGCCGGGACATGTTTAGCCATATCGCCCCCCGGTGATGTGAAGCGTCTCGCCCGAGATGTATTCCGCCGCATCCGAGGCGAGGAACACCACGCCGTTGGCGATGTCGCGTTCGTTGCCAAGGCGCTGCACGGTATTCATTGCCAGAGCGCGCGACTTTATCCGGTCGTAGTTTGGAAGCGCCTCGATCATCTCGGTGGCGATGAACCCCGGCGCGATGGCATTTACGGTGACATTGAAGCGCCCCTGTTCCATCCCCAGCGCCCGGGTGAAGCCGATGATGCCGGCCTTGGCGGCGGCATAGTTGGTCTGTCCCGGATTGCCGAGATAGGCGCGAGAGGAGATGTTGATCACCCGGCCCCACTTCTGTTCCATGAAGTACGGCACCACGGCGCGCGAGCAGGTATAGGCACCCTTCAGGATCACGCCCACAACAGCGTCCCAGTCCTGTTCGGGCATCTTGGTGATGTAGTTGTCGCGCGGAAATCCGGCATTGTTGACCAGGATGTGGACGGCGCCAAATGCTTCGATCGTGCGCGAGACGAGGGCTTCGACCTGTGCCTCGTTCGTGACATCGCAGACCACGCCGATCGCGTCGTATCCGTCGGCCTCAAGAGCGGCGCGGGTGGCTTCTGTGGTTTCGGGGTCGATATCGGTGATCACCACCTTCGCCCCCTCTTCGGCCAGCGCGCGGGCGGTCACTGCGCCGATCCCGCGACCCGATCCGGTGACGATAGCCACCTTGTCCTTTAGTCCCAGTTCCAAGTTACGCTCCTTCAGGTTGTCAGTATTCGCCCGAGAACACGGTTACGATCTCGGGAAAGAATGCGATCAGGGCCAAGACCGCGAACTCGGCCAGCACGAAAGGCAGCACCCCGACAAAGACCCGTTTAAGAGGTACGCCGGTGATCGAGCTGGCGACGAAAACGTTCATTCCGATTGGGGGGGTAATCAGCCCGATTTCGACCGTTTTGGTCACCAGGATGCCGAACCAGATCGGCGAATAGCCAAGCTCCATGACCATTGGAAAGACGATCGGCATGGTCAGGATCAGGATCGCCAGCTGATCCATCACGCAGCCCAGCAGGATGTAGATCAGGATCAGGATTAAAATCACCACGCCCGGCCCGATCTCAAGCCCTTGCACGTACGAAACCAGCGCCTGCGGTGCCATGGTCAGGGTGACAAAATAGCCGAAAATGTGCGCCCCGATAATAATGGTGAAGATCATTGCAGTCGGGCGCGTTGTACGTTCGAGCGCCCCCATGAATTCGCGCCAGCCCATACGTCTGAGCAACACGGCGGCAATCATGATCGCGCCAAAGCAGCCGACCGCGGCGGCTTCGGTCACGGTGACAGCGCCAGAATAAATCCCGGCCACGACAAAGACGAACAGCAGAACCACCGGCCAGATGTCGCGCAGTGACGCGAAGCGCTCACGCCACCCATGGCTTTGCACTGGTGGCGCCAGATCGCGGTTCAGCGTCGCCCAGACCATCGTGATCCCGGCAAAGCTGAGCGCGGTAATGAGACCCGGCAGAATGCCGGCAATGAACAGCCCGCCGATCGAGGTTTCGGTGATGATACCGTAAACCATCAGCACAACCGAAGGCGGGATCATGATCGACAACGTCCCGGCGGCCGCAACCGTGCCTACGATCATGCCGCGGTCATAGCCATATTTCTCAGCCTCGGGCGCGACGGTGCGCGCCATCGTGGCCGTCGCCGCGGTGGACGAGCCCGAAACCGCCCCGAAGCCTGCGCTGGTAAAGACCGTGGCCACGGCCAGTCCGCCGGGCAAATGGCCCACCCACCTGTTGGCGGCGCGGAACATGTCCGACGAAATCCGACTGGCCGACAGGATCTCGGCCATCAAGATGAACAAGGGAATGGCGGTCAACAGCCAAGAGGCGGTGTTGCGATACGGGGCCACCGACAGGATGCCGAGCGCCAGATTGAGCCCGCCGATCAGATACAGGCCGACGGTGCCGGCGATGCCCATCGCGAAGCCTATCGGCATCCCGACGACGAGAAGCCCCGCCAGCAATAGCGACACAGGTGCAAGAAATTCCATACTCAGCCAATCCGATCCGAAGCGCCGCGAAGGTGCTGAACGTCACCCGCCGCATTTACGAGAAGGCGCAGAACGATCAGCACGCAGCCAATCGGCGCAATCACAAGCGTGGTGACGAGAGGCGCGTCGATGTCGCCGGATGTGCGATATCCGAAGTCCCACGCCTTAAGCGCCTCGCGCGAGGCACCGTAACAGATCAGCGCAAAAAACGCGGCCGCTGCCAATCGCAAGACGACATTGAAACCGGCCCGCAGCCCTTCGGGCAGAGCATCAAACACTATCCCCACTCGCACGTGGCCATCATACATTTCCAGATAGCTCAGGCTTCCGAACACGATGATGGGCATCAGATATAGCTCTGTAGCGCCAATGACCCCTTCGATCGGGTCATTCAGGATATAGCGCGTAAAGACCTGTATGAGGATCAGCACCAGCATGACCATCATCGCAGCGCGCGACAGCCAGTTCATCCCGGTATCCACCCGGTCCATCGCTCGGCCCAGAGGACCGTGCAATCCAACTCTCGGCGACGGCACGGCGTCCTCTCGGGGATCAAGATCGTGACGGGACACGGTTGCGCGCCTTACTGCGTCTGGTGCTTTTCGATGTTCGCACGAAACATCTCCAGCACTTCGCCCGCAGGCAGTCCGCGCTCTTGCAGACCAGAGACCCAGGCATCGAACACCGGCGCTGTGGCCGATTTGACCTTTTCGCGCTGCGCTTCATCCAGAACGATGACCTCGATACCGCTGTCCCGCATCTTGTCCTCAAGCTCGGCGGCCGATCGGTCGGTTTCTTCGGCAACTCGCTGCATCGCCTCCTGCGACGCCTGTTGAATGGCCTGTTGATGCTCTGGCGACAGATCCTGCCAGACCTCCTCGCGGATCGCGTAGGGCGCCCAATACACAAAAACATCCAGACCCAGAACGGCGGTATCGATTACCTCGTCCAGCTTGTAGGAATAGATGCTGGTGGTGGGAAAGATCGTGCCGTCGACGGTGCCGGTGCGGATGGCCTGATAGGTTTCCGGGCTGGGAATATCAACCGGCGCGCCCCCTAGGGCCTTGACCGACTCCGCCATGTTCCCGGCAATGGTTTTCAGTTTCAGCCCTTTGATGTCATCAATGCCGCTAACATCCTGGTCGCGGGTGAACAGGTTGTAGGTCGAGGTCATTACACCCCAGACTGGGCGCATCCCGTTGGCCAGGAAGTCGTTTTGCAGGATCGGATCCGACGTCACCGTTTCAAAAAAAGCGGGCGTCCCGACAACGCTCTGCGAGAAAAGGCCAGGAAGCGTGTGCACGCCCGCCAGCGGCATCGTGCCCCCGTTATAGGCCGGCGGAACATAGCCGATGTCCACCACGCCTGTCTGCACCATCGAGAACATATCGCGCAGCGAACCCAACTGACCGGCACCGAAATACTGAAACTTGACCTCGCCATCGGTCAGCTCGGTTACGCGGTCCATCCAGTAGGTGGTGCCGGTCTCGACGATGTAGTGGCCGGGCGGAAAGGTATCTGCAACCTTGAGTGTCACTTCGGCCGCCGCAATTTGCGGCATCGTTCCGACCGCGATCACCAGCGCCGCCCCTGCGGCAAACCGATCGAGTTTTGTGTTTCTTGTCATGGCAGTCTTCCTCCCTGTGGCGTTGTCGATCAGCGCACCATGGTGCGGTGAACCGGTCAATGTTTATGGGTGGCCGGGAGCGCAACTGTCGCGAGATCACACATATATGCGAATACGCGAACTGAATCCGCGGCGACGCAACAGAGAAGATCGAACGCCAATCGTGGGTGGGAATCTCCAGCGCTTTCACGGCCGAAAGAAAGGATTCCGTGGCCTGCCGATCAACAGTAAGCGGCGGCTGCGCCCCACGTTGTAGATGAGCTCCGGCACTGCGAGGTGATATCCATCTCATGATGGGGAGTGTGTTTCGCAATGTGCGCGACAAATTCGTTTCTCAGATCTCTGGGCGTCGAGATCTACGGGTCAGGTCATCGGCGCTGGCCGGACGACGTGAAGGCTCGCGCTGTGGCAGAGACTTTGGAGCCGGGAGCGACCGTGAATGCGATTGCCGAGCGATATGACATCCGCCCAAACCAGCTCTCGGCTTGGCGGCGTCTGGCAAAGCAGGGCCAGCTGGTTCTTCCTCCGGCGGAACTCGGAGAGCCGGTCTTCGCGCCTCTGGTCATTTGCGATCCGACTGAGACGCCCGAGCTTTCCGACGCGAAGCCCCAGCAGGTGATCCGGATCGTCAAGGGAACAACCCGGATCGAGCTGTCTTCTGACACGTCGGCAGGTCAGATCGCCGCGATCGTGCGCACTCTGGAAGCGCCTGCATGCTGATGCCGTCTCAAGGGGTCCGCATCCTGGTGGCGACGAAGCCGGTAGACTTCCGCAAGGGGCATGATGGACTGGCAGCCTTGGTGCAGTCGACCTTGACCGAAGATCCGTTCACCGGGACGGTCTTTATCTTTCGGGCGAAGCGCGCAGACCGGATGAAGATCCTGTTCTGGGACGGCAGCGGTCTCGTCATGGCCTACAAACGGCTGGAGGAGAGCACCTTCACCTGGCCCGCGATCCGGGATGGTGCGATGACCCTGAATCGCGCCCAGTTCGAGGCGCTGTTCGCCGGGCTGGACTGGCGGCGGGTGCGGTCTCTGGAGACGCGCGCCCCCGCTGTGGCAGAGTGACTCAGGGCGGGGAAAGCCGGCCTGACAAACGCAGGAGCGGGATATGATGCCGCCATGTCCAGCGCCCTATCCCTCGACCTGTCGGCCATTCCGGAAGACCAGCGTGACGCTGTTCTGGCCGTCCTGCGCGAGCGTGATGCACTCAGGGAAGCCAACAAGCGCCTCGAGCACCTCGTCGCCGAACTGAACCAGGTCGTGCATGGCAAAAGGTCCGAGAAACTGAGTGAGGACGAGCGGCAGCTGGCCTTCGAAGATCTGGAAACTGCCGTCGTCGAGGCAGAGGCCCAGCAGGATGAAGACGCCACGGCCTCGTCCGGTCCGCGGCGATCCAAGGTCGCCCGCCGCAATCGGGGCAATCTGCCTGAGAGCCCGATTTGAAACTAATTGAGTGAGTTCAGGAGGTTGTGTTTCTGTTCGGGTACGACACTGAACGGAGACCACGATGGCCTGGACCGAACTCACCCGCAGCCAGCATGCCCGTGAGGGCG
>NZ_JBDOQR010000190.1:0-1253 GCF_039839315.1 Phaeobacter sp. CAU 1743
TGACCTGCCCCCCGCAAAATCCCTCACCATGAAGTAGAGTCTGCCCAACCTATGTAGGAGCAGACGAATGCGTAAGAGCCGTTTCACCGAGGCGCAAATCATCGGGATGATCAAAGAGCAGGAAGCCGGGATGCCGACAGCGGAGGTGTGCCGTCGGCACGGCCTGAGCCCGGCGACCTTTTACAAGCTGAAGTCCAAGTATGGCGGCATGGAGGTATCGGAGGCTGCGCGGCTGAAGGCGCTGGAAGATGAGAATGCCAAGCTGAAGCGGCTGCTGGCAGACACGATGCTCGACAACGTGGTTTTGAAAGACCTGCTGGGAAAAAGCTGACGACACCGAAGGAGCGGCGAGAGGCAGCGCTCAATGCAATGCGGGATCATGACATCTCGCAGCGCAGGGCCTGCCGGCTTGTCGGTGTCGACCCCAAGACGGTCCGGCGCGAACGCCCGCCCGACCATCCTGAGATCCGCCAGGAGATGAAGGAGATCGCTGGCAAACGCCGCCGGTTCGGCTACCGGCGGATCGGCGTGCTGCTTGAGCGAAAAGGCATGATCATGAACCACAAAAAGCTTTACCGCCTCTACCGGGAGGAGGGCCTTGCAGTGAAACGGCGGCGGGGCCGCAAACGCGCCCGAGGCTCGAGAACGCCGATGCCCGAAGCCACACAGCCCAACCAGCGCTGGTCCCTGGATTTCCTGGCAGACAGCTTCGGCGCGTCGCGGAAGTTTCGCATCCTGGCCGTGAATGACGACTGCTGCCGGGAAAACCTGTGCCTGGCGGCAGACACCAGCATTTCAGGTGAGCGCGTTGCCCGGGAGTTGGACGCGCTCGTCCGGATCTACGGAAAACCTGCTTGCATTGTCAGTGATAACGGCACGGAATTCACCAGCCGGGCAATCCTGAGATGGGCCGACAGGAACGGCGTGGATTGGCATTACATCGACCCAGGAAAACCGCAGCAGAATGCCTTTATCGAGTCATTCAACGGCAGCCTGCGGGACGAGCTTCTCAATGAAGAGCTGTTCGACACCCTGGACGATGCCCGCCGCAAGCTGGCGCTGTGGCGCTACGATTACAACAACGTCAGGCCGCACTCTTCGCTGGGGAACAGAACGCCAAAGCAAGCGCGGCAGGCGCTTGAGCTATTTGAGGGCTCCGCGCCTGCCGCGCTTGCCAAACCCGAAACCGACGACTACCAAAATCAAACCCGCAGACTCTCGTCATGAGCGAGGGACCAGCGGGGGGCAGGTCA
>NZ_JBDOQR010000191.1:0-1232 GCF_039839315.1 Phaeobacter sp. CAU 1743
CTTCGCAAAGATCAAGGAATTCAGAGCCATAGCGACCCGCTACGAAAAGACAACGTCCAGCTACGCCGCCAATTGGCATCTCGCGGCTGCCATCATCGCCTCACGATGAATGTCCACAGACCCTAGGAACAGACACCCATTTTTTCAACAGTGCCCTCCTCGGGCGGGTTCAGGAACAGGTTGCCGCTGGCCCCATTGTCTTTGTGGATGAGCTCGGCCGTCGAGTCGAAGTGGATGCTTCTCCCATCGAATTTGGTACGGACAACGTGCCTTATGACGGTCTTGTCTCCGAGATGCGTTATTACTCTAGCTCGGGTGAGCTTCAGGCGGTCATGGACGAATTGGAATGGAGCCTTGCCGATTTCCTGACCGCACGTTCTGAACTCAATGCTGGGCGCCCGGATGCCATGGCGGCCTTGTTCGAGATGCCATCCAATTTGGATGTGCAGTCCCGGAATGCTGTAGACTTCAACTTCACCGACCTTTTTGGCTCGATTGTGGATGAGTTGGAGAAGTCGATGCGATTTTCTGGCAGTGCTGCGAATGATCACGCAAGCGGCGGCAGTAAGAACGATCGCCTTTTTGGCGGAGGTGGGAACGACACCCTCCGCGGCATGAATGGCAAGGATAAGATATTTGGCGGAGCGGATGACGACTTCATATCGGGCGGAGGTAAACGGGACCGACTCGTCGGAAACGGAGGCGACGACATCCTGCTTGGCGGCGGCGGGAAAGACAAAATCAAAGGTGGCGGGGGCCACGACCGTCTGATCGGGGGTAAGGCTGACGACCGTTTGTTTGGCAATTTCGGTGATGACGAACTGCGGGGCAATGCTGGGCGCGATCAGCTTGATGGTGGGGACGGGGCAGACACGCTGTTGGGCGGCGGTAGAGGCGATTACCTGATTGGTGGCGACGGAGATGACAGCATGGCTGGCATGGCTGGCAGTGATGCTCTTCTTGGTGGTCGTGGAGCGGACACTCTCTCAGGGGCAGGGGGGCGCGATACGATGGCTGGTGGGTCGGGAGATGACTACATTACCGGTCAAAGCGGTGGCGACTTCCTGTACGGTGACAGTGGTGATGACACCCTTTATGGCGGTAGCGGGGTCGTGTCGCGAATGCTGTGGAAATTCCCTGGCGGCGCGCTCCGGGCATGTGAAGGGTCGGTGTTTTAGGCTGCGAGGTCAAGGGGCATGGGTTCGAGGGGCTGAGAGAGGGTTTCCCAGCCG
>NZ_JBDOQR010000192.1:0-1224 GCF_039839315.1 Phaeobacter sp. CAU 1743
CGTCTCCAGCGCCTGTACAGGCTACATCTTTGACCATCCCGTGTCAGCGGGGTAGTCTCATAGTGTCAGGAAACATGAAAACGCTCATGAGAGGGTGTCATTCTGCACTCAGCCGGAGCAGACCCCTTCATATATCGATTTGAGAGCGCGGCCACAGGCGTATCCCGCGGCAGATACCGGCGCGCCCGTTTGTTAAGGTTCTCGACGGATCCTTTTTGCCAAGGCGCTTGGGGATCGCAGAACCACGCCTCCGTTCCAATCCCAGGCTTAAGTTTGCGCCAGCTCCTGAACTCGATCCCTCGGTCGAAGGTAATTGAGCGCCTTGCCGGTTGGGGCAGGGGTTCCATGACGTCCATCAACCGGTTCATCAGGTGCGTGGTGCTTCTGTCGTGGTTTCTGAACAAAACGGCATACCGCGTCTTTCGCTCTACAAGCGTGGCAACGTTGGCATTGCCCAGAGCACGTTCGAAGATCATTAGATCGCCTTCCCATTCGCCGAATGTCTCGCGGGACTTCACATGCTCCGGGCGCTGATGAATTGAGCGCTCTGGCGGGAAAACAAGGCCTCGCGGCCTGCGTGCATACCGCAGCTGCCGTTTCTTGCGCCGGCTCGGCAGGTGGCGCGCCAGTTCTTCAGATTGGCCATCGGGACCGTAAATGTAAGCGTAAATTGTCTCGTGGCTCACACGCACCGGCTGGCCTTCAAAGCCAAGTCGGCCGGCGATCTGCTCTGGCGACCAGCCTTCCTTCAACTGGGAAATCACTGCTTTGCGCAGGTCTGCTAATCGCACCAGCTTGCGGCGGCGCGCTCGTCTGGCTTCCGCAGTTCTCTGCGCATTCACACCGTAGTAGCCGTTCAGATACGGCAGCTCATGATCCTCGAAGCGGTTGCGCTTGATCTCGCGATAGACGGAGGAGCGGTGCCTGCCGAGCGCGGCCGCGATCTTGCTCACCGGCATCTTTGCGTTCAGCATATCTTCGATTGTGCGCCGTTCACGCAAATCCAGCTCCGTATGGGCCAGCTTCCATTCTCCTTGCTTTCCAGCAAGATAGGGAATTTGTCGCAACCCAGTTTAGAATGTGCCCCGCGTACATGAAGTGTAAATCCCATTCAGGAATGTCACCTGCTGTGCAAAGCAGAAAGGTCACCACAGGGCGCTACGGGAGCAAGGCTTTTGAGCCCGCAGACCCCAAATATCGGAGGGCTGAAAAGCCTTGCGGGTG
>NZ_JBDOQR010000193.1:0-1219 GCF_039839315.1 Phaeobacter sp. CAU 1743
AGTGTCCCAACGATTGGTGTAATTTCCGCCGTTAGCGCGGGCTGAGCGGAGCCTTTTCGTAGCGAAGCGAGGCCCGCGCGGGCCGCTTGGCGGCCACGGTTGTTCTTCGGCTAAAGTTTGGTTTGCCGACCTGACCTATGACCGAGGAGAACAACCATGACCAAGGCCAGCCTATCAGACACCGCGGCACTGCGCGCGCTTTTGTCAGACACTTCTGACACCAACCTGCTTGCGCAGATGCTCGGGTTCGTCGCCGACCGCCTCATGGCGCTGGATGTCGACCATCTCTGTGGTGCCGGTGCGCACGAGCGCAGCGGCGAGCGAGTGAACCACCGCAATGGTTACCGGACCAGAGCCTGGGAGACGCGTGCCGGAAGGGTGGATGTGAAGATTCCCAAGCTGCGTAAGGGCAGCTACTTCCCGGAGTTTCTAGAGCCCCGCAGGGCGGCGGAGAAGGCGATGACGGCCGTCATCCAGGAGGCGTATGTCCAAGGCCTCTCAACACGTTCTGTGGACGACTTGGTCAAAGCAATGGGAATGACCGGCGTGTCCAAGAGCCAGGTCAGCCGTCTTTGCGGCGAGATCGACGAAAGGGTCGACGCGTTCTTGGGTCGGCCGCTTGAGGGCGAATGGCCGTACCTGTGGCTCGACGCCACTTACATCAAGGTGCGTCGCGGCGGCCGGATCGTCAGCGTTGCTGCCATAGTGGCCGTGGCGGTCAACCTGGATGGCCGTCGCGAGGTTCTGGGCATCGCCGTCCAGCCCAGCGAGGCTGAGGTTTTCTGGGATGAGTTTCTTCGCTCTCTCGCAGATCGCGGGCTGCGCGGAACCCGTCTGATCATTGCCGACGATCACAAGGGCCTGAAGGCAGCCGCGGCCAAGGTGCTCGGTGCCACCGTCCAGCGCTGCCGTGTCCACTTCATGCGCAACGCGCTCGCCAGCGTCGGCAAAAAGGACCGCCCGATTGTCACCGCGGCACTCAGAACCGCCTTCGATCAGGACACACTCGCGGCATCGAAAGACCACTGGGCAAAGTTAATCGACGCGTTCGAACCGCGCCATTCAAGGCTAGCGGAACTGATGCGCCGCGCGGAGGATGATGTGTTGGCTTACAAGAGCTTTCCGCGCGATCACTGGGCGAAAATCCATAGCACGAACCCACTGGAGCGCCTGAACAAGGAGATCAAGCGTCGGACCAACGTGGTCGGGATCTTCCCCA
>NZ_JBDOQR010000194.1:0-1132 GCF_039839315.1 Phaeobacter sp. CAU 1743
TCAAAACGGGCTCGAATATCGGCAGAAAGCGGGTTGGGCATGATCTGATCCTCCTGAACAGGATGAATCAGAAAAATAGCCCGCTGTGAATCCCCTTTGATTCAATGAAAGCTGGAACCGCTTTAGTTGGCGTTGGAAGTACAATTCCTCGCCAAGGGGAGATGTATTATGTTTCGCGTACCCAAAGACAAGAACTATTTCAGCTATTCGAATACGAGTTATGCCCCCGCCGTAGGCACCAATCCTATCGGAAAACTCGGTCGAACGACGCCGACCCATCTCTATGCGCTGTGGGGCAAAAGGTGCTTCGACATCGTCGGCGCTTTCCTGCTCCTGCCACTAGCTCTGCCCCTCATCGTGATTCTGGCGGCCTTCGTCGCCATCGACGGAAGCAAGCCGATCTACTCACACCGCCGCGTCGGCAAGAATGGCCGCGCCTTTCCTAAACATAGCGGAGGACCACTTCAGTGGGGGAAGACCACCGACACTTCGGGCTCCATAAACTCCCGACTTCGAAAGCTCCGTGTGATACGGTTGCGCAGGGGCGATCGGGCAAGGTCCTCGATCGACACCTGTTCTGTCGCGTTCGCCAATGTGTGGGGGATTGTCCGCCATTCTATGGGCGACGATCCGACACGAACGCCCGCCAGGCAGTCGCCGACGTGCAGGAGGCGGACACCGTCGGCCTTAATATGCGCGATCACAAAGCTCGCCGAGTCTCTCCGGAAATCAGACCGTAGATCAGTGTGGATGCACCGTAGCTGGGCGATGATGGTCTCGGGTGTCACTTCACCCGCCACGACAAACCATTCAATCAGCTTGTGCGCGATCTGGCGCGCGAACTCTCCGCTGTTGTCACCGGAGGACGAGCCATCGAGGACAATGCACAAGGTAGCGTCTTCACGCAACCCGACACCGCAATGATCGCGATTGTCACTTGTGTGCGTTCCTTGTTCGCTGCGCCAATTGATCGCTCCTGACATTTCAGGTTCCGCCATCGCATCGCGCTAAGAGCCCGATTTGAAACTAATTGAGTGAGTTCAGGAGGTTGTGTTTCTGTTCGGGTACGACACTGAACGGAGACCACGATGGCCTGGACCGAACTCACCCGCAGCCAGCATGCCCGTGAGGG
>NZ_JBDOQR010000195.1:0-1121 GCF_039839315.1 Phaeobacter sp. CAU 1743
GTGTTCGCGATACAGCCGAACACCGCGCTCGCGAAACTCGGCTGTGTACTTCGGGGTGTGCTTCTTCTGGTCCATAGGGTTCATCCTTTGAGAGTTTTACTCTCCGGTAAACCCGGGGCGGTTCATCCCAGCCCTGCGCAATCAGGTCATGTCGGAGTTGCTTTGCAGGAGACCTGGCGGCTTGCTGCACGAGGCCAAACCGCCGGCTCATATTGGGGCTTTCAACCTTGCCGACCACGACATCGAGGTGGCGCTTCTGGTATTCAGGTCGACATCTTATATGCGCACCATCCAGGAAAACGGTCAGTGGGGCGGGCGGTGCGATTGTATCCGCGTCTCCTTGATTTGCGTCGACGTGGCCCAATTCGTCGGCAATGCGACCCAAGCGATTTCGAACGGTCGTGTTCAACTGAGCCGAACAGGGTAGGAACATCTCGATCAAACGAGCGGCTTCCCGAAACGAGTGCTTGGCCCCCAATTCAGCCTGCAGGCGCCGAAGTTCGGGAGTCGCACGATCAGAGAACAGTCCGGCAAATGGTGATTGCGGTCCAGCTTTCGCGATCCCAGCCGGTTGGCACAAGCAGCGTCGAAGCCTTGGCCACTTCACCCGAATTCGCCCGAAAAGAGTGTCGAGAATACGGCCTCGATCATCATGGATCGCGCGGTGTTTGCCACAGCCATCGCATTTCCGGCGAGCCTCTATTGCTTCACCGACCTGATCTTGCACAATCGCTTCCTGCAAGCGTCTCAATAAGGTCTTTGCGTCGTCGAGGAGAAGGCCCACATTCTCGGAACCAAACTCATCCGGCGCACGGCGCAGTCGACCGAGATTGCGCCTCTTGGTTTCTCCATCGTCAAACGTCGTCTCGACAAAAATGCTTACATCCATGGTGGGTCCCGCCTTGTTCCGAAACCTTACCCTACCACGTCGACCACCAAGTTTTGCCCACTCCCGCCAAACGCGTCGCGTCTCAGATTAAAGGGCAACGCGACACCAAGGGTCGAGAACGAGATGCCCGTAACATAGAGAACATCCTGAAACATCGGCGGGCTGTTGCTGAACGATTGCGGCAGAACGCTTGCCACCACCATCGTGTTGAACACGGCGAGCGTCACAAGTT
>NZ_JBDOQR010000196.1:0-1120 GCF_039839315.1 Phaeobacter sp. CAU 1743
CTTCCTGCTCTTTGATCATCCCGATGATTTGCGCCTCGGTGAAACGGCTCTTACGCATTCGTCTGCTCCTACATAGGTTGGGCAGACTCTACTTCATGGTGAGGGATTTTGCGGGGGGCAGGTCAGCTTGTGTAGATCGGTTTCGCGAAAGACACGATAGTCGTTCGTGTCTCGCAAAGGTTTAACCAGACCGATGTCCTCGTAGTAGCGGATTGTTTTTGCCCGCAGGCCTGTGCGTTTTGATACTTCACCGATGTTCAGGTTCATGTCGTTTCCTCACTTATACAGCCTGGGCCGGGATCGGGATCGCAGGGTCACGCGCCGGAGCTGGCGTCTTGTCACGCATGACCGGTTTTACCAATCGTAAACGCAGCGCATTTGTAAGCACAAACACACTGGAAAGCGCCATTGCACCAGCCGCCAGCACCGGCGAGAGTAGCAATCCGAATGCAGGGTACAAGACACCCGCGGCCACGGGGATCAGCAAGGTGTTGTAGCTAAAGGCCCAGAAAAGATTCTGGCGGATGTTGCGCATAGTGCGTGTCGAAATGTCGAACGCGTTGACCACACCGGTCAACTCGCCGGACATCAAGACAACATCGGCCGCTTCGATGGCCACATCCGTGCCCGTACCGATCGCGATGCCCACATCAGCGGTGGCCAGTGCCGGCGCATCGTTGATGCCGTCACCGACAAACGCCAGTTTGCCCCGTTTGCGCAACTCTTCCAGCGCCGCGACTTTCCCCTCGGGAAGGACCTCGGCCACAACAATATCAATCCCCAATTCAGAGGCGATTGCTTGGGCCGTGCCTTGGTTGTCTCCGGTAATCATAGCCACGCTCAGCCCCAGCCCATGCAGTGCCGCGATGGCTTGGGGTGTTGCGGGTTTGATCGGGTCTGAAACAGCAATTGCCGCCGCAATTTTCCCGTCAATGGCAGCATACAGCGGCGTGCGCCCTTTGCGGCCCAATGCATCACCGGTTTCGGCAAGCCCGATTGTGTCCCGGGAACTGGTGTAACTTTGTTCTTCGGCCTTAGCTCGGCCGCAATTACAGGGCGGCGATTTCCGCCGGGTCCATGGGAGCAGTGTCGCAAATCGCGGCGACGGTTTCCAGTGTCA
>NZ_JBDOQR010000197.1:0-1107 GCF_039839315.1 Phaeobacter sp. CAU 1743
ACGGCTGGGAAACCCTCTCTCAGCCCCTCGAACCCATGCCCCTTGACCTCGCAGCCTAAAACACCGACCCTTCACATGCCCGGAGCGCGCCGCCAGGGAATTTCCACAGCATTCGCGACACGACCTTATGTTCGTAGTAGAGAAGATCGTCAGAATCTCGCCTTGTACGAGCCTTCACAATGGTTCTCGTAGCGCGCTTCACGCGTCCCTGATAAGTGATTTTTCTTTCAGGCTCGTCGGTTTTGGGGAAGTGCGCCCGGCGACGATCCTCGTCAACAACCAGACCGATTGCCCTTAGGTGTTCGTTCAACATCTCATGCAGTAGCCTACGCATGATGTTCAAACCATTTCCCTGCTCAAAGAGCTCTGGGATTGTCAGTTCTTCGATGTCTCCTTCGTCAAATGGCGTTACATAGTCACTTGTGATCCGCTCCAGATCGTAAAAACTAAAGAAGCGCCCATCTTGGACATATCCTGGAGGAACTGGAAGATCTTCGGCGCTTTTCCGAAGCCCTGATGCTGATCGCGCGGATGTACCGGCGTGCCAAATCTTTTCCGGCAAACCAACAAATTCCACAAGATTTGTCGTGAACCGTACTGTTTCAGACTGATCTGCTACCGCCGTGCGAGTAATTTCATCTACTGCTTCTGGCCGGGCAAAAATCAGTACCTTAAACGCAGAATTCTGCTCCATCGGATAGAAATGCACATCACCATTATTGTCGATTGTGTACTGAAGCATGTCGGCTAGGCCTGAGCCGCGCCTTTCCATTTCGTTACTACCGTAAAAGAAACTCGAAATGACTGGGTTTCGATAGCCTTTCAAAACACCCCGCGAACCTCCGCGTACAAGGCTCTCAATCGACTCTGCGCCGGTCCGTAGCGCGACTTCATCTATGAGACCCCCTGGACTTACCGTTTCAATCTCAGTCGGTGAAATCCTGATTTCTATTGGCGCTTCAACCGCATAATCCCGATGCACTAGGGTCTGTGGACATTCATCGTGAGGCGATGATGGCAGCCGCGAGATGCCAATTGGCGGCGTAGCTGGACGTTGTCTTTTCGTAGCGGGTCGCTATGGCTCTGAATTCCTTGATCTTTGCGAAG
>NZ_JBDOQR010000198.1:0-1093 GCF_039839315.1 Phaeobacter sp. CAU 1743
GTCTTTGTGGACGTCCAGCCCCACGTAAAGCGTTTTCGTCATTGGTCTTTCTCCTTCGAACTCTTCCGTGTTCGTCAGAAAACCACATCTGCGGCTCGCCCGCCGCAAAACGCTCATCTGGTCTAAGTGCCCAGCACGCGTTTCCCGTAGTCGCGCAGATTGCCTTTGGGATCGACGTATCGATACAGAGTTACAGGCTTCACGCCCAGTTCACGGCACAGCTCAGAAACGGACGTGTCCCTGTTCGCCATAGCTGCCTGCGCCATCCGGACCTGGGCTTTGGTGAGTGCGAACTTTCGACCACCTTTGCGACCACGCGCGCGGGCAGCCTGCAACCCTGCCATGGTGCGTTCCCGGATCAACTCGCTTTCAAATTCGGCGAGCGCGGCAAAGATCCCAAATGACAGCCGACCGGCTGCGGTGGTCGTGTCGATCTGTGCTCCCTGGCCTGTGAGCACCTCCAGCCCGTTCGGGTCAGCCACGAAACGATTTATGCCTATGTCTACAGTCGCGAAGGTCAATCTGAACAGCTGGCCCACCACCTACCCAACCGTCGCAAGAAGCGGCAGCCACGCTACGCCAGACGGCCCAGAGGCCAGGTTTTCCCACCAGATAGGTCCATCCATCAACGCCCGGAGCATGTGAAGACCCGTGAGACCTTCGGTGAATGGGAAGGCGATCTGATGATCTTTGAACGCGCCCAAGGAAAACGGACCTGATCACCGCAGAGGGTTTTGACAGTGACACCGTCCTGCGTCTCGTTGCGGCGCTCGAGGCGCAATCCGAACACCCCATTGCCGAAGCCATCACACGTGCGGCCGCTCAAAAAGGGTTGAAATCTTCTGAGGTTACGGCCTTCTCCTCCCTCACGGGTTACGGCGTAGAAGCAAACGTCGACGGCCGACGGGTTCTTGTCGGCGCGGACCGGTTGATGGCACGCGAAGGGATCGACATGGGCGGGCTTGCAGCAGTGTCCCAACGATTGGTGTAATTTCCGCCGTTAGCGCGGGCTGAGCGGAGCCTTTTCGTAGCGAAGCGAGGCCCGCGCGGGCCGCTTGGCGGCCACGGTTGTTCTTCGGCTAAAGTTTGGTTT
>NZ_JBDOQR010000199.1:0-1059 GCF_039839315.1 Phaeobacter sp. CAU 1743
CTAAAGCGGTTCCAGCTTTCATTGAATCAAAGGGGATTCACAGCGGGCTATTTTTCTGATTCATCCTGTTCAGGAGGATCAGATCATGCCCAACCCGCTTTCTGCCGATATTCGAGCCCGTTTTGAGGTGCTCTTTGGCCAAGGTCTGACAGGTCGAGAGATCGGTCGTCGATTGATGATTTCCGCGGCATCGGCGTCGCGCCTTTCTCAAAAGCTCAAGCAGGGGCTGGGCCTGACGCCAGCCGATAACCCGCGCAACACCGGTTATGGAAGGCTCGCTCCCTACCATGACTTTCTGGTCGAGTTGATCCATCAAGACCCAGACATCACGCTCAAGGAACTTCAGGGTGCTCTTGCGGATGCGCATGACGTGACCGCGTCTGTCTCCGGCATCGATCAAGCCCTCAAGCGGTTGGGTTATACGTATAAAAAAAGAGCCTCATTGCGGATGAACGCAAGCGCGCAAGGGTAAAGCGCGCGCGAGCTGATTGGTTTGCACATCGTGTCCCTGCGATCAGCGCAATGCCTGAACGTGTTGTGTTCATTGACGAAACATCGGTCAAAACCAATCTGACGCGGATACGCGGTCGCTCCCTGCGCGGCACAAGGCTGACAGCATCCGCTCCTTTTGGATCATGGGGCACCCAGACCCTGATTGCTGGCTTGGGTCCATCCGATCTGGTCGCACCCTGGGTCATCAAGGGAGCAATGGACGGCCCAGCCTTTGTCGCTTACATCCGTGACGTGCTGATACCCGAGATCGAACCCGGTACCGCCGTCGTCCTCGACAACCTGGCCACCCATCGCAACAAAGAAGCCGAGGCGCTCCTGCGCGCTCACGGCTGCTGGTTCCTGTTTTTGCCGCCCTACAGCCCGGACCTGAACCCCATAGAAATGGCGTTCTCAAAACTCAAAGCCCACCTGAGGCGCATTGGAGCGCGGTCATTCACTGGACTGTTCGAAGCCCTCAACGAAATCTGTGATCTCTACACACCTCAGGAATGCTGGAACTACTTTTGCGAGGCCGGGTATGCTTCTACATAAACTGGAAACGCTTTA